>JPPB01000091.1 GCA_001483205.1 alpha proteobacterium 3107 | reverse complement strand
GACGGTGCGGATCGAGGCCGAACATGTCTTTGACTGCGCCGACATCATCGGCAGGGTGTTCGATGACCATGACCGGAGCGGCCATCAGAGCGCGGGCGAAGCCGGTTTTGCCGGGGTGCGGATCGGGACTGTGCGCGGCGTGTGGATCACCACCGATGAGCATGGTCGCTATCATGTGCCCTGCCATGTGCTGCCGCAGGAGAACGGCTCTAACGTGATCCTGAAGGTTGATCCGCAGAGCCTGCCGTCCGGCTATACTCTGACGACGGAAAACCCGCGGGTGCTGCGGGTGACGCCGGGCAAGATGGCGCGGATCAACTTTGGCGCGGCGCTGTCCGGGGTGGTGCGGATTGACCTTGACGCGGCGGCGTTTGTGCCGGGCGGGGGCGAAATCGCGGACGAAATCGCGGACGGGTCTGCCCCCACAGAGGCGCTTGCCGACGCGATCAGGACAATCGCCACCGATCCGGCAAGCGGGCATTCCGTGATCCGGTTGCGCTATCACCTGGGCGAGGAAGACCGCCGGGTGGCCTATGCCCGCCTTGCCACAGTTGAGGCCCTGTTGCGCGCCGCCGGAGCAGAACATGGCCACCGCCCGTTGAAAATTGAACGTGAAATCAGCCGCGCCTGGTAACGAGTGCAGGAGTTAAGAGTGATGAAAAAGCAAGCCTTGATGGCGTCGCTTCTGGCGACGGTTGCATTGGCGCCGTCCGCATGGGCGCAAGGATGCGGGTCCGCGCCGGGCGACAGTGATGCCCTCTGTGGCGGGGCGGGCACGGGGCTGTCCGCGCAGGGGTTCGCAATTTCGGTGGATAACGGGTCCGCCGCCGGTGATGCGCGGCTGACTGATCTGCAACGAAAGGCGGATGCGGCGCTGGCCAATGCCGGGCTTCAGGTGCGGTTTGACGGGCTGGAGGCCGAACGCGCCCTTGATGCGCATCTTGTCGGGCAGGCACCGGTGCGGCCCGGCGACATGGTGACCTTGCAAAGCCGCCTGAACTATGCGGCCTTTGTCAGCCGGGGCGAGTTTCGCATCATCGACGCCGCCGCGCCGGGCGGGGCGCGGACGGTGCGGGTTCTGCCGGTGACACCGGGCGGGCGGGCCAGCACCCCGCTGCCGGGGGGCAAAGACCTGTTGGTCGTGCATCGGGTCTATGACCGGGCCGGGCGCTATGACGAAACCCGGCCGCTGCCGCTTGATGGCGGGAACCGGCGGGGCCTCTCTGACGGCGACCTTTGGGAAGAGGGCACATCAACGCTCAGCCGCCGGGGTATCCCGATCACCGGCGGCGGCGTCACGGTGTCGGGAACCGGCCTGCCACCGAATGCACGGGTGCGGGCCATGGGTGAAGAGACCGGGACGGATGCAGAAGGCCGGTTCGTGATCCGGCGCATCCTGCCCGTGGGCGACCATGCGATCAATGTGGCGTTCAGCACCACCGACATCACCCGTGACATCAAAGTGCCAAAGGCCGAGTGGTTTCATGTCGGTATCATCGACATCACGCTTGGCTGGCGCACAGAGGACAGCCGCAACGCCACCGGGCAGGATATTGGCGGCTTTTACAACCGGGGGCGGATAGCCGGTTATGTCCGGGGCCGGACGGCCAGCGGTGTGCGGGTCACGGCCTCGGTGGATTCGCGGGAAGAGGATTTGCGCGACATCTTCCGCAATCTCGACCGGCGCGATCCGCAAAGCCTGCTCCGCCGCCTTGACCCCGATGACCTCTACCCCACCTATGGCGACGATTCGACGATTGAGGAAACCGCGCCCACCTCTGGCCGGTTCTATGCGCGGGTTGAAAAGGACAACAATCATGTCCTGTGGGGGAATTACCGCGCTGCCCTTCACGGCGCGGAGTTTATCCGCAATGAGCGCACCCTTTACGGGTTGCAGGGCCATTGGGAAAGCCCGGCGGTGACATCAGAGGGCGACCCCCGGTCAAGCGTTGACGCCTATGCAGCTCAGCCGGACAACCTGCCCGGACGGGACGTGTTCCGGGGCACCGGCGGCTCGGTCTATTTCCTCAGTCAGCAGGACATATCCTTTGGCTCTGAAACCGTTACCGTCGAAATTCGCGACCCGCAATCGGGGCGGATCATCGACCGCCGCACCCTCACCAACGGCGCGGATTATGACATCAACTATATTCAGGGCATCATCCGGCTGCGGCGTCCGCTGTCGGCCCATGCACCGGGCGGCGGGCTGATCAGCGACAACCCTAATGGCGACAACAACGTCAATCTGGTTGCGCAATATGAGTGGACGCCGGATGCGCTGGATGCCGACGGCTATGCCTATGGCGCGCGCGGGCAGGCGTGGGTGAACGACAATCTGCGCCTTGGTGTGAGCGGCATGGTCGAACGGACCGGTGCCGCGGATCAGACCGTGACCGGGGCCGATCTGCGCTGGCAGCACTCGGAACGCACCTGGGCAGAGGTGGAATACGCCACATCCGACGGCCCCGGTTTCGGCGCGTTTACCTCGACAGACGGCGGCCTGACCGGGAACACGAGCGCCGCGACGGGGGGCCGGGGCCGGGCCTTTCGCTTAAGCGCACAGGTTGATCCGGGGGAGATGGGGGTGGCGGCCTCCAGCCTGATCGGCGGCTATTACGAAGAACGCGAGGCGGGGTTCACATCGCTTGACCATTCGGTCACGTCGGATGAAACCCTGCGGGGGCTTTACGCCGAATTTGCCCCCGATGCGCGCACGGAGCTTCGGTTTCGGGCGGACCTCTATGAGAACGACGCGGGGCGCGAGGACAATGAGGCCGGGCTGGAGCTTCACCGGACCATCAGCGATAAGGCGCTGATTTCCATTGCCGCCGAACGTCTGGAGCGCACGACCCCCGGTGACCCCGCAAACACCGGGGCGCGCACCGATCTGGCGCTGCGCTACACCCTGACACCATCGGATGATCTGAGCTGGTATGTCTTTGGTCAGGGCACGGCAGAGCGCTCCGGCGGTCTGTTGCGCAACAACCGCGCGGGCGTCGGGGCCGATGTGGTGCTGAGTGACCACTGGCGTTTTTCGGGCGAGGTCTCGGACGGCAACCAGGGGGTTGGCGCACGGGCGTTGTTCAGCCATGACACCGGGGAAGGCGACAGCAGCTATTTCGGCTATACGCTGGACCCGGATCGGGTGCTGACAAACACGGTGCTGAATGGCCGCGACCGGGGGCAATTCGTTGCTGGCGGGACGCGCAGGCTGTCCGCCCGTGCCTCAGCCTATGCCGAAAACACCTATGACCTGTTTGGCAGGCGGCGCTCTCTGACCGGCACCTATGGGGTCGATTATGCACATTCCGAGCACCGCAGCACTTCGGTGGCGTTTGAGGCAGGCACCATCAGCGACCCGACGGACGGCAGTTTCCGCCGTCACGCCGTATCGGTGGCGCATTCCTATAATACCAGGATGACGGATGCCCGTGTGCGGCTCGAATACCGGCGAGAGCGGGGGACGACAGGCGCGACAGGCCGGGATTCGGATACGGTGGTTGTGTCGGGCGACCTGACCCACCGGTTTTCCGAGAGCAGCCGGTTTGTCGGCGGGGCTGATTTCGTCCATACCGATGCGCAGAGCAGCATTCTGGCGGATGCCGAATATGCCGAACTGTCGCTTGGATATGCCTATCGCCCGGTTGTGGATGACCGGCTGAACGTGCTGGCCCGGTATCGCTATGTCCATGACGAATATGGTCAGATCATCACTTCGGGCGGTGGTTCGCAAATCCGCGGGCCTCTGCAACACAGCCACATCTTCAGTGTTGATGCCGAATATGACCTGACCCCGCGCTGGTCGGTGGGGGGTAAGCTGGGCTATCGTCTGGCAGAAACCGCGCCTGCCGGAAGCTCGGCCTTTACCGAAAATGACGCCTGGCTGGTGGTTGCCAATGCGCGCCTGCATGTGACCCATAACTGGGACGCGCTGGCAGAGGTTCGCGCGCTTGGGGCCGAGCAGGCCGATACCACCGATTACGGCCTGCTGGTTGTCGGATACCGGCATCTGAATGAGGTGGTCAAGCTGGGTGTCGGTTACAATTTCGGGTCGTTCTCGGATGATCTTGCCGATCTGACCCATGACGATCAGGGGTTATTCGTGAACCTGGTGGCGAAGTTTTGAGGGTGAGGCCCGTTCGGGGGCGCGCCGCCTACCCCATTGAGGGGTAGACGACGCGGCTCGGGCAGTTCCGCCGGGCGGGACGGTTTGGCCGCTGATGCGCTATCATGCAGGGGGTTCGGCAAACACAGATACAGGCAGCTTCACAACCGTTGCCCGGTTCTGCTAAGCTCCGGCATATGTGACGCAGAACACAGGAAAGGAATGGTTATGATCGGACGCAAAACCATGTCTGTGACCGTCTTTGCGGCTTCGGTGCTGTTTGCCTTGCCGGGCATTGCCGACGCGCAGGAAACGGGCAGTTTTCATATCATGCAAAGCTATGTGCAGGACTACACCACGATTGATCATGCGGGGGCCGTGGTCACCGGCGGATCACTCGTCGGAACCAGCACGGTTCTGGAGAGCAGCGGCCCGCCCTTTGTCAAGGACGAGAACGGTATCGTGAGGTGTCTGGTGTTTGTGCGGGCAGTGCAGGGCGAGGTTCCCGATCTGGAGGCGCATTGCACGGTGACGGACAGCAGCGGGGAAGAGTTGTATCTGCTGGCGCGCCGAAAGGATGGCGATGTGGCGGCCGGCAGCGGCGGGGCAGGGCGGTTCAGGATCATGGGCGGCACCGGCAAATATGACGGTCTTTCGGGGGAGTGCCCCTATGACACGTGGTATCTGCCCGAGAAGCGCACTGTTTCATCCAGCAAATGCACATGGCAACGGCCCTGAATGACCTTTGTATAATGGCGCATCGGCGGTCAGACCTTTCGCCCGGTCGTAAGACCGTACAGGATCAGAGCCGGGACTTGAAATCAAAATCCGGGCGTCAGGTTATACTGGTGTAACAAGGCAGGGCCGTGGTAAACACCGCTCGGTGTAACGCACTCTATTCGGCGGCTTCCGGGGCTTCCGGCTCCGGCAGTTCCGGCGCGGTGCTTCCTGCTCCGGCCTCCGGCGATGTTGGTCTCGGCCTGCGCTCCCGCTTCGGGTTTGGCGAGCTTTCGGGGGTTTCCACCAGACCGCTGTCGCCCCCGGTGCTTCCGATTGCTCCGGCTATCCCGCCCTGCGGCGTTCCGTAGGGATCAAGCGCCGGGGCAGGGGCCGGGGGTGCGTCCTGCCGCCCGCCGCCGCCCGCCCGGTCCGCATCGCGCTGCTCCTGCCGCTTGCGCTGCTGTGCCTCATGCTCGGCCTTGCGCGCTTCGGCCTCTCGCTGCGCATCCCCCAGCAAACGGGCATAATGCTCTGCGTGCTGAAGGAAGTTTTCCGCCGCCACCCGGTCATTCGCCAACTGCGCATCACGGGTCAGATGGTGATACTTGTCGATGATCTGCTGGGGCGTTCCGCGCACCTTGCCTTCAGGCCCCGAACTGTCGAACACCCGGTTGACGTTGCTCCCGGAAGGGCGGTTCCGATTCGGCTTTCCGCGCGATCTTGATTTTGGTGATCTCATTGCACTTCTTCGTAAGTCGTCTTGATAAACGCCGTCGCCCTCTGCCTCTTCCGGCGGCAATCCGGTTTCAGGGCGATGTTCTGGCGTGACTGCCCAGCGGGACCGCGTGTCGCATCCGCTGCTGCGCGTGTCTCTGAGTAAACATGCCCGTCCGGGCAATACAAGGGCAAATTGAGGGATTCCGCGCAATATTTCAGGAGTGCGGCGTAAATTTTCGCGCATTTTCATCATATGACGCCGGAAACCACCCTGTCCCGGCCATCAAGATCCTGTGAAACGGTTATCCGGGAAAACCCGGCGGCGGCAAAAAGCGCCCGGATCGCCCCGGCCTGTGCGGCCCCGGTTTCGACGATCAGCGCACCGCCTTGCCGCAGGTGATTCCCGGCGCGCGCAACGATTTTCCTGTAGGCCGACAGCCCGTCCCCGCCCGGCGTCAGCGCGATTGCAGGTTCCCAGTTGCGAATATCGGGGGCAAGGGCCTGCATCTCGTCCGCGGCAATATAGGGCGGGTTGGACAGGATCAGGTCGAACCGGCCCGTGACCGCCTCATACCAGTCCGAGACGGCAAACCCGGCCCGCGCCGCCACCCGGTGCGTGTGTGCGTTGCGGCGGGCGACAGTGAGGGCGGCGGCGGAAATGTCCGTGCCAAGGCCCTCTGCCCCCGGCAGTTCTGCAAGGCAACTGACCAGAATCGCCCCTGATCCGGTGCCAAGGTCGAGGATGCGCCTTGCCCGGCCTGCCCCGTCCGCGCCGTGCTCAAGCGCGCGCCGGACCAGAAGCTCGGTCTCCGGCCGCGGGTCGAGAACATCCGGCGTCACCAGAAAATCCCTGCCGTAAAACGCCCGCTTGCCGGTGATTTGCGCAACCGGCTGGCGCTGTTCCCGGCGGCTGATAGCCTGGCCGAACGTCGCCTGCGCTGCCCCGGACAGCGGTTCGGGCAACAACAACGTCAGCCGGTCATAGGGCGCATTAAGCGCAAATGCCATCAGCCGCCGGGCATCGCGCGCAGGCTCCGGCACACCGGCCCGTTCGAGCCGCCGGGTCGCCTTTGCCAGCGCCGCCCGTGCCGT
The DNA here is from genome assembly GCA_001483205.1 of alpha proteobacterium 3107. Lineage (GTDB taxonomy): Bacteria > Pseudomonadota > Alphaproteobacteria > Rhodobacterales > Rhodobacteraceae > 3107. The sequence continues at coordinate 16,701 of JPPB01000091.1, read as the reverse complement.
GGTCATTCGTCCATCTCGGCCAGCCTTGACGCCTGATCGTCGGCACTCAGCGCATCGATGATGTCATCCAGATCACCCGCCATCACCTGATCGAGCTTATAGAGTGTCAGGTTGATCCGGTGATCGGTCATCCGGCCCTGCGGAAAATTATAGGTGCGGATGCGTTCAGAGCGGTCGCCCGATCCTACCTGCGTTTTGCGTTCTGCCGCGCGCGCATCCGCCGCGCGCCGCCGCTCTGTATCGTAAAGCCGCGTCTTCAGTATCCGCATGGCGATGGCGCGGTTCTGATGTTGGGATTTTTCCGAAGAAGTCACGACGATCCCGGTCGGGACATGGGTGATGCGCACGGCGGAATCGGTGGTGTTCACATGCTGTCCGCCCGCGCCCGAGGCCCGCATGGTGTCAATGCGCAAATCGTTCGGGTCGATCTCTATATCGACATTTTCGGCCTCTGGCAGCACCGCGACCGTCGCCGCAGAGGTATGAATCCGCCCGCCGGATTCCGTTTCCGGCACGCGCTGCACCCGGTGGACGCCGGATTCGTATTTCAGCCGGGCAAAGACATTCGGGCCGCTGACATGGGCCACCACCTCTTTCACCCCGCCGAGTTCGGTCTGGCTTTCGGCCAGAATTTCAAACCGCCAGCCGTGCGCCTCGCAATAGCGCTGATACATCCGCAGCAGGTCGCCCGCGAACAGGGCGGCCTCTTCTCCGCCGGTGCCGGGGCGGATTTCAAGCAGGGCAGGGCGGGCATCGGCGGCGTCCCGCGGCAGCAGGGCGCGTTGCAGGGCGGCCTCTTCCTGTGGCAGGCGCCCGGTGATCGCGGCAAGTTCTTCCTCTGCCAGGGTGCGCATCTCCGGGTCATCAAGCATCGCCTCTGCCGCCGCACGGTCAGCCAACAGCCGACGATAGCCCTCTATGCGTTCGACGACGGGTTTCAGTTCGGCATATTCGCGGGCGCAGTCGGCGAAGGCCTGCGCGTCCGGCAGGCCGCCCTCGGCCATCTTTGCCTCAAGAAAGGCAAAGCGTTCGGAAATCCGTGTCAGTCTGCCGAGGGAGATCATGGGCCTCTGTCCCTTATCGCGCGGGTTTGGTCAAGCCCTTCGGCTGTGCTATGATGCGCCCCATGAGGAAACTGGCCCTGATCCTTGTGGCGTTGGGTGCGCCTGCCGGGGCTGATGTTGAGTCCGGCGGGCGGGTGATCGAATGCTACTGCACCGACAGCGCGGGCGGGCGGGTCGAGCTGGGGCAGGAAATTTGCCTTACCGTCGATGGCCGCGCGTTCATGGCGCTGTGCGAGATGGTGCTGAACAACCCGGCCTGGCGCGATACCGGGCGCGGGTGTGTGTCATCCCGACTGTCCGTGCCGCCCCAGGGGGTGACGGGGGCGGGCGGCTGAACCCTTTTGGCCGGACGCGCCCCTTCGCCCGTGTCGCTGATAGACTCCCCGCGCCGCCCCGGTTTATATGGCGCGACATACCCCCTGACAGCGGACGAACCCCATGCCCGATGACAGCGACGCCCTGATTCACGACCCCGACGGCGGCCTGCCCCGGCTTCTGGAAATCATGCGCCGCCTGCGCGACCCGGACACCGGCTGTCCTTGGGATGTGGAGCAGGACTATGCCTCAATCGCGCCCTATACGATTGAAGAGGCCCATGAGGTTGCCGATGCCATCGCGCGCGAGGCATGGTCAGAGCTGGAGGGTGAGTTGGGCGACCTGCTGCTTCAGGTGGTCTTTCATGCCCAGATGGGCAGCGAGGACGGGCGCTTCAGCTTTGACAGCGTGACCAGGGCGATTGCCGATAAGATGGTGGCCCGGCACCCCCATGTGTTCGGTGACGAAAGCCGGGACAAATCTGCCGAGCAACAGCTTAAGGATTGGGAGACGATCAAGGCCGCAGAACGGCGGGGGCGCGGCGGGGGCGGTGCTCTGGACGGGGTTGCCATTGGCCTGCCCGCCCTGATGCGCGCGGTGAAATTGCAGGAACGCGCCGCGCGGGTCGGGTTCGACTGGCCCTCTGCCGATCAGGTGATCGACAAGATTGCCGAGGAATGCGCGGAGCTTGCAGAGGCGAGAACGCGCCGGAACCGTGCAGAGATGACCGAGGAGTTCGGCGACCTGCTGTTTGCCGTTGTCAATTTCGCCCGGCATCTGAGGATTGACCCGGAGGCGGCCCTGCGCGCCGCGAATGCCAAGTTCACCCGGCGGTTCGGAGAGGTTGAGGCGCGGCTCGCCCGGCGGGGGAAACGCCCCGAGGAGTCGGATTTGGCAGAGATGGATGCGCTGTGGGAAGAGGTGAAGCGGGGGCGGTAGGGCGGCTGGAAGGGCTGCTGCATGGCCGGGTGCGGGGATATGGCCAAGGTAAGACTTCTGCATAATGGCCGAGTCGGGCAGGGTCAGGGCCGGGACTTAGACTCAAAATCCGGGCGTCAGGCTACAAGCCCGCAGAGAGGCTTGTATTCCCCTGCGGCACCTGCTAACCCGGCCCTGCCGTTGGGGTGCCCGCATCCGGGCTGAGAGGCGCTTGCCAACCCATCGTACCTGATCCGGGTCATGCCGGCGTAGGGAATGGTAACCGGGCGCTTCAACGCCTTTACTCCGGTTCTTGCCCCGCATGGCCCCAGCCGGAGGCCGCGTTGGAAACAGCCTGCAAAATCCTGATCATCGCCGGGTCTGATTCGGGCGGCGGCGCGGGCATTCAGGCCGACATCAAAACGGCCTCGGCGCTCGGCGTCTATGCGGCCACGGCGATCACCGCGGTCACGGCACAAAACACCGTCGGCGTTCAGGCGGTTGCGGCCCTGCCCCCGGATATGATCACCGCACAGATACATTCGGTGCTGTCGGACATTGACATCGACGCCATCAAAATCGGAATGCTGGCCGATGCGCCGCTGATCCGCGCAGTCGCCGATGCAATCGGGCCATTCGGCGGGCCGGTGGTGCTCGACCCGGTGATGGTGGCGAAATCCGGCGCGCCCCTGCTGGAGCGCGAGGCGGTCGATGCCCTGCGATCCGCCCTGTTGCCGCGCGCGGATGTGCTGACCCCCAACCTGCCGGAGGCCGCCCGATTGCTGGGTGAGGCCGAAGCCCCGGACGAAGACACCGCCGCCCGACAGGGGCGCGCCCTGTGCGCACTGGGGGCGCGCGCCACCCTTATGAAGGGCGGCCACGGGACCGGCCCGGTCTGCACCGACCTGCTGATCCATGAGCAAGGTATCGACCGGCTCCGGGCCCCCCGCCTGACCACCCGCAACACCCATGGCACCGGGTGCTCTCTGTCATCAGCCATTGCGTCGGAACTGGCCAGGGGGCAAGGATTGAGACCAGCGGTGGCACGGGCGCATGGCTGGCTTCAGGGTGCGATCAGGGCGGCGGACGGGCTGGGCGTCGGCCATGGCCACGGCCCGGTGCATCACTTTCACGAGCTTTGGACATGACGGGCCGGTTCACCATCCTTGGCGCGGGCGTTGTCGGGCTGGCGGTGGCGACCGAACTGGCGGCGCGCGGGGCGACGGCGGATGTGTTCGACCCAAAGACAGAACCGGGCGGGCATCAGTGCTCTTGGTGGGCAGGGGGCATGTTGGCCCCGTTCTGCGAGGGCGAAACCGCTGAGCCGGTTGTTGTCCGGCTGGGCCGGGAAGCGGCAGACTGGTGGCAGGCTGCGGGTGTTCCGGTGATCCGCCGCGGGTCTCTGGTGGTGACGCCGGACCGCGACGCGAGAGAACTCGACCGTTTCGCCCGCCGCACCACAGGGCACAGGTGGCTGGATGCTGAGGCTCTGGCCGAAACCGAACCTGCGCTTGCCGGGCGCTTTTCCCGGGCGCTGCACTTCCCGGATGAGGCGCATCTGACCCCGCGTGAGGCGCTGAGGGCGCTGCACGGGCGGCTTTCGGTGCGGCGCGCCCCCCCGAACGGCGGGCGCATGACAGGCCCGACGCTGGATTGCCGGGGCCTTGCCGCGCGCGATGCCCTGCCCGACCTGCGCGGCGTGCGCGGAGAGATGGCGGTGCTGCGCTGCCCGGCCTTCACACTGACGCGCCCCGTGCGGCTGCTGCATCCGCGTTGCCCGCTCTATGTCGTCCCCCATGGCGGCGGGGTCTTCATGCTGGGGGCAACACAGATCGAAAGCGACCACCGTGGCCCGGCAACGCTGCGCTCGGTGATGGAGCTTCTGGGTGCGGCCTATGCGCTTGATCCCGCGCTGGCCGAGGCAGAGGTGCAGGAGCTTGGCGCAGATGCCCGCCCGGCCTTTCCCGACAACCTGCCCCGCATCCGGCAGCGGGGGCAGACGACCTATGTCAACGGCCTGTTCCGCCATGGCTTTCTGCTGGCCCCTGCGTTGGCGCGGCGGGCGGCGGACCTGGTGCTGGATGGCCGGAAATCGGAGGTGGTGGAATGAAGATCACGTTGAACGGCAAACCCTGCGAGACCCCGGCGGGCACACTGGCCGAGGTGCTCGCCCATTCGGGATATGGCGGGGCGACGGTGGCAACAGCGGTGAACGGCAGTTTTGTGCCTGCCGGGGCGCGGGGTGCCACACCGTTGACTGATGGTGACCGGGTTGAGGTCGTCGCCCCGCGTCAGGGGGGTTGACCGGTGCCGGTTTTCTACGGAACCGAAGTGGCGTCCCGGCTGATGCTGGGCACGGCGCAATATCCGTCCCCGGCGGTGCTTGAAAGCGCGTTCCGCCGTTCGGGGGCGGGCGTTGCCACGGTCTCTTTGCGGCGCGAATCGGCGGGCGATGGCGGCGGTGGCGATAACGGCGACGGCGGCAATGCGTTCTGGACCCTGATCCGGTCGCTCGGTGTGCATGTCCTGCCCAACACCGCCGGGTGCCACAGCGCGCGCGAGGCCATCACCACCGCCCGAATGGCGCGCGAGGTATTTGAAACCGACTGGATCAAGCTCGAGGTGATCGGCCATGCTGATACCCTGCAACCGGACCCGTTCGGGCTGTTAGAGGCCGCCAAGCACCTGGCCGGGGACGGGTTCAGGGTGTTTCCCTACACCACCGAGGACGGCGTTCTGGCCGGGCGGCTGCTGGATGCGGGGTGTGAGGTGCTGATGCCGTGGGGGGCACCTATCGGCACCGGGCGGGGGCTGAACAACCTCTACGGCCTGCGCACCCTGCGCGCGCAGTTCCCCGACGTGCCGATGGTGATTGACGCCGGTTTGGGGCTGCCCAGCCACGCCGCGCAGGCGATGGAGCTGGGTTTTGACGCCGTGCTGCTGAACACCGCCGTGGCCAGGGCGGGCGATCCTGCGGCGATGGCCGAGGGCTTTGCCCGCGCGACAGAGGCCGGACGGCTGGGCCTTGACGCCGACCCGATGCCGCCGCGTGACATGGCCGCGCCCTCAACACCCGTTCTTGGCCTGCCGGTGCTCTGATGGCCCTTGACCGCTTCTATCCGATCTTTGACGATCCCGCCTGGCTGGAACGCGCATTGCCCTTGGGGGTGCGGCTGGTGCAGATGCGCATCAAGGACCGCCCGCCGCCGGAATTGCGCGCAATGCTGGCCCGGTCGCGCGACCTGTGCCGCGCGGCGGGGGCGGTGCTGGTGGTGAATGATCACTGGCAAATCGCCATCGATCTTGGCTGCGACTGGGTGCATCTGGGGCAGGAAGATCTCGACACCGCAGACCTTGGCGCAATCCGCCGCGCCGGTCTGCGTCTTGGCGTTTCCACCCATGACGAGGCCGAACTGGACCGCGCGCTTTCCCTGTCGCCGGATTATGTGGCGCTGGGGCCGGTCTGGCCGACGATCCTGAAACAGATGAAATGGGCACCGCAGGGGCTGGACCGGGTGCGCCTGTGGAAAGACCGTATCGGCGCGCTGCCTCTGGTGGCCATCGGCGGCCTGAGTGTGGAGCGCGCGGGGGCGGCCTTGGCGGCGGGGGCCGACAGCGTTGCGGTTGTCACCGACATCACCCTGAACCCTGCGCCGGAGGCGCGCATCACCCGGTGGATCGGGGCCACGCGATGAGCCGTTATGCCCGCCAGATTGCCGTGCCGGGGTTCGGCATCGCCGCGCAGGAGCGCCTGCAACGGGCCTCGGCGCTGGTGGTTGGCGCGGGCGGGCTGGCGTCGCCGGTGCTGCAATACCTGGCCGGTGCCGGTGTTGGCCACCTGTGTGTCGTTGATCCGGACCGGGTGGAGACCGGCAACCTGCACCGGCAGACGCTGTTTGCCATGGCCGATGTCGGACGCCCCAAGGTCGCCGCCGCTGCCGCCGCGATCCGGGCGCTGAACCCAGAGGCCCGCGTGACCCCGGTTCAGGCCCGCCTTGATCCCGAAACCGTCCTGACCCTTGCCGATGACGCCGATGTGGTGCTTGATTGTGCCGACAGCTTTGCCGTCAGCTATATCCTGTCGGACCATTGCCACCGGACGGGGCAGCCGCTGGTCAGTGCATCGGCGGTGGGGGTCGAGGGCTATGCCGGGGCGTTTTGCGCCGTCGCGCCGTCGCTGCGGGCGGTGTTTCCCGATCTGCCCGCCCGGATGGGCAGTTGCGCCGGGGATGGCGTGCTCGGGCCTTTGCTGGCCGTTCTGGGCGGGGTGCAGGCGCAGATGGCGCTGGCGCTTTTGGCCGGTCTTGATCCGTCACCGCTGGGCCGGTTGGTCAGCTATGACGCGCAGGCGATGCGCTTTGGCGGCTTTGGTTTTCTTGGCGCGCCGGAGCCGCCCGTCGCCCACCGGTTCATTGCGCCCGCGGCAATCCGGCCCGAAGACTATGTTGTTGATCTGCGCGGCCCGTCCGAGGCCGCACTGATCCGCCCCGACGCTCGCCGCCTGTCCGCCAAAGACCTCGCCCAAACCACCACCGCCCTGCCGGACCCCGGACAGCGCGCGGTTCTGTGCTGTCGCAGCGGCCTGCGCGCCTGGGGCGCGGCGCATCACCTCTCTGCCCGCTGGGGCGGAGAAATCACCCTTGTCGCCACCGGCGACCCAAACGGAGAAACCCCATGATGAAATACCTGCTTTTGCCGCTTGCCCTGCTGGTGGCGACCCCGGCGGCGGCCCAGGACCGGATGACGCTGATCCTCGACTGGTTCGTCAACCCCGATCACGGGCCGATTATCGTCGCGCAGGAACTCGGCTATTTTGCCGAGGTCGGGCTGGAGGTCGAGGTGATCGCCCCTGCTGATCCTTCGGACCCGCCGAAGATGGTTGCCGCCGGGCAGGCCGATCTGGCCATTTCCTATCAGCCGCAACTGCATCTGCAAGTGGCCGAGGGCCTGCCGCTGACCCGTGTCGGCACACTGGTGGCAACGCCGCTGAACTGCCTGCTGGTGCTGGAGGACGGGCCGATCAACACCCTGTCCGACCTTGCGGGCCGCTCGATTGGTTTTTCCGTCGCGGGTGTCGAAGAGGCGCTGCTGTCGGCGCTGTTGTCAGAGGGCGGTCTGACCCTTGAGGATGTGGAGCTGGTCAATGTCAACTGGTCGCTCTCGCCTGCGGTGATGTCGGGGCAGGTGGACGCGGTGATCGGCGCTTTCCGCAATTTTGAACTGAACCAGATGGACATCGAGGGCGTCCCCGGCCGCTGTTTTTATCTCGAAGAGCACGGCCTGCCGCCTTATGACGAACTGATCTATGTGGCCAACCCCGAGGTCATGGACACCAACCGGATCACCCGCTTTCTGTCCGCCACCGAACGGGCGACGCAGTATATCGTCAACCATCCCGAAGAAAGCTGGGCGCTGTTTGCCGCCACCTCTGCCGAGCTTGACGATGAACTGAATGCGCGGGCCTGGGTTGACACGCTGCCACGGTTTGCGCTGCGCCCCGCCGCGCTGGATCAGAGCCGTTATGCCCGGTTCGAGGCATTCCTCTACAAGGCCGGTCTGGTGGAGGGCGTCAGGCCGGTCAGCGCCATGGCGGTTGATCTGGGGGTGCGGCCCTGATGGCCTATGGTCAGACCTTTCCCCGGTGGCGCGTTGCCGCCGGGGATCACTGGGCCTCCTATACCGAACACGCTTTCGTGGCGGGTCTGGGCGACGGGACACTGCCGCGCGCGGCCTTTCTGCACTATCTCGCACAGGATTATGTCTTTCTGACGCATTTCTCGCGGGCCTGGGCGCTTGCGGTCACCAAGGCGGACAGCCTGTCTGAAATGCGCCTTGCCGGGGGCATCCTTCATGCCCTGATCACAGAGGAAATGCCGCTGCATGTCCGAACCTGCGCCGGGCACGGGATTGACGAGGCAGCGCTGTTCGCCACCGAAGAAAGGGTCGAAAACCTGGCCTATACGCGGTTTGTGCTGGAGGCCGGGCACGCGGGCGATTTCCTTGATCTGATGGCGGCGCTTGCCCCTTGCGTGCTGGGATATGGAGAGATCGGGGCGCGGCTGATGCCGAAGGCCGGGCAGACCCCTTATCGCGAGTGGATAGAGGCCTATGGCGGGGCCGGGTATCAGGGCGTTTGCGTCTCGGTCGGGGCGCTGATCGATGAGGCCGTGGAAAGCAGGATCGGTGCGGCACCAGAGACCAGCCCGAGATGGGCATCACTTTGCCGGACATTCCGAACGGCGACGCGGCTGGAGGCCGGGTTCTGGGACATGGGGCTGACTCCGTGACCGCCGCACCGGGTGTTTATGTGCGCGGCACGGCGCGGGTTGGCGGCAAGACCGTGTTCGGCCCGCTTGACCTCTCTGCGCCCGGCGGAGAATGGACCTGCATTCTCGGCCCGTCCGGTGTGGGCAAAACCACGCTTCTGGCCTGTCTTGCGGGCACCGCTGACGGGGTGGTGCTTGAGGGCGCGGCGGGGGCCGATGACGGGCGGCCTCTGGCGGGGCGCGTCGCGCTGATGGCGCAGTCGGACCTGCTGATGCCGTGGCTTTCGGCGCTTGACAATGTGTTGCTTGGCGACCGTTTGCGCGGGGATGCACCGCGTGCCGGTCGCGCAGGGTGTCTTCTGGGGCGCATGGGCCTTGAGGGCATGGAAGGGCGCAAACCCACCGCCCTGTCAGGGGGGCAGAGGCAACGGGTCGCACTGGCCCGGACGCTGATCGAGGACCGCCCCGTTGTGCTGCTGGATGAGCCGTTCTCGGCGCTTGATGTCGCACGGCGGGCGCAAATGCAGGAACTGGCCGCCGATGTGCTGTCGGGGCGCACGGTTGTGCATGTGACCCATGATCCGGCAGAGGCGGCCCGGCTCGGCTCCCGAACCCTGATCCTCACGCCGACCGGCCTGCGGGAAATCACCCCGCCTGCGGCCCCCCTGCCGCCGCGCCGCCCCGATGCGACCGAAACCCTGGCCCTGACCGGGCGGCTGACCCGGTGTCTTCTCGATGCGGCTTAAGATGGGGCAGATGGGCCGGATAGGCCGCGTGGGCCGGATCGTCCTGCCCGTGCTGGTGGTTGTCGGCCTCTGGTATGGGGTGATCGGTTTGTGGGATATGCCCCGTTTTATCCTGCCAAGCCCTGGTCAGGTCATCCTGACCTTGTATGACAGCCGCGTGGTGATCACTGAGAATGCAGTTGTGACCATGGGCGAGGTTCTGGCCGGTATCGCGTTGGGGGCGTTTCTGGGGGGGCTGTCGGCCATCGGGCTGGCGATGTCCCCGCTGGCGCGCACCCTGTTCAGGCCGCTGCTGGTTCTGACCCAGGCCCTGCCGGTTTTCGCGCTTGCCCCGATCCTGACGCTCTGGTTCGGCTATGGTTTCGGGTCAAAGGTCGCCATGGCGCTGCTGATCATCTATTTCCCGGTCACATCCGCCTTTTATGATGCGCTGATGCGCGCCCCGGCGGACTGGCTGGCGCTGGCGCGGATCATGGGGGCAACGCCGCTCAATGTGATGTGGCATATCCGCATTCCGGCGGCGCTGCCGGGGTTTCTGTCCGGGCTGAGGCTGGCGGCGGTCTATGCCCCGATTGGTGCGATCATCGGTGAGTGGGTCGGGGCGTCAAAAGGGCTGGGCTATCTGATGCTGCTGGCCAACGGGCGGGCAAAGACCGATCTGATGTTCGCCGCGGTGCTGGTGCTGGCGCTGTTTACGCTGGGGCTTTACAAGGCCATTGACGCCTTGTCCGACGAGATTTTGCGCCGCCGTGAGGGGCGGTAGTGACGGCTTGCAACCGAACTTTTGAGGTTCGGGTCACCGCCGCGCTCGCCCTGCACATGGCATGACGAGTCGCCAACAGCGTTGCTGTAGATGATATATAACATGGGCGGGGTTACGATTCAACGCTCCGTTACGATTCAACGCTCCCCTGTCCTGGGAACAACGTTTTCCCCGCCGCTTACACTTTGCGTAAACAGAAACCGGTCCAAAACATCGTCACAACACGCGGCACCCAAAGCGGTCCCCTGGCCGGGCGACCCCGCCGCCGCCGAATAATTTCTGCCCCTCGCGTGTTGTCCGATGACATCTCTGCCGGAGAAGCGAAAATGTTACCAGTGCCGAACAAACCCCCGTTGTTCATGTTGCCCGAAGCCCCTTGCCGGGCGGGCCTGATCCGGTCCGATCTGATCTGATCTGATCAATCGCACCCCCGCGCCACCAGACCATCGCTGTGACAGGCACCGGTCCGGCACGGGCGGCCCCCACGTCAATCCTCTCTCATCGACAGGCAAAAATGGCGGACTCCGGTATAAATCTCCATGCCAAATCGCACCTGCTCAAGGTCTATGAAACGGTGCTGCTGTTCGGGCCGATTTCCCTTGACGAGGTGTTTCCGATCATCGGGCGGTCCCGGTCCTCGACCTTCAGATGCCTGAAGCAACTCGAAGCGGCGGGCTGGATACGAACGCTGATCAACAAGCATCATTTCGTCGCGACGGCCTTTATGGACGAGCTTGTCTCGAAAGGGGCCGTTTCCATGCCGGAGGTTGATCTGATTTCCCTGCCCGCGCGGGAGGCCGCCCTTGCCCACAAGATGCACACGGACATCGGCATGTTGATTTCCAACAGCCATTTTCTGCTGGCGGAAAGCACCGACAGGGCGAAAAAGGCCAATACCCCGATGTTGCCGCTGCAAGGCAACTGCGCGCTGGTCGCCTATTGCATCAAAGAGCGGCTGGACCCGGAGCGCGCGGCCAGAAGGGTTGAGGCGGTGCATCGCGACACGCCGCAGGAGTTCACCGCCCAGGCTGTCGGGAACTGTTGCCGGGCGTTGCAGGAAAAGGCGTATTTCATCTGCCCCGATGAGATGTCATCTACCATCGGCCTGACATTCCCGAGCGGGCAGATCGGGGCGGTCAGCATCTCGCCCAGAAAGATCGGGGCGGCAAATGTCGGGGCGCTTGAAAAGTGTTCTCTGCGCCTGGTTGATGCCCTGAAGGGGTGCGGTGTTGCCATCGGCCCTGCGGTCTGAACCGGGCCGGTGGGGGGCGGGGCAATCATGCAGAATGACCTCTGTATAAGGCTGTATAGTCCCCCAAATGTCCCGCCCGGCGCTTGCGCCGGGCAGCGCCTGCCTGCCCCCCGGCAGGCGCTCAAAACGTCTCAACTTGTTGGAGCGTATGGACTTTATGGCAAGACCATCGCCAATGTGGATTATCGAGAAAAGCGCCCGCCCAGGCAGGCGGCTGCCCGACTCGGCCATCATGCAGAGGTCTTTCTGAATATTGGCGCATCAACGGCCAAACCGTCCGCCCGGCGCTTACGCCACGCCGTCATGGGGCTCCGCCCGTTCGGCCATGAAACGGTCCACCGGACCGTTTCTTAGATGGGCCTCACTCCTCAATGGGTTGAGCGGCGCGCGCGCCTCTCGCGGACCGGGGCGTCACATCGTCAGGTCTTCCGGCTCCGGCAGGCCATTGGCCCGGCAACAGGCCGTCACCGTGTTCGCCAGCAGGCAGGCGATGGTCATCGGCCCGACACCGCCCGGCACCGGCGTGATCGCGCCCGCCCGCTCTGAGGCCGAGGCAAACTCCACATCACCGACCAGCACCTTGCGGCCATCCCGCTCAATACGGTTGATGCCAACGTCAATCACGGTTGCGCCCTCTTTGATCCAGTCGCCCGGCACCATTTCCGCACGCCCCACCGCGGCAACGACAATATCGGCGCGGCGGACGACCTCCGGCAGGCTCCGGGTGCGCGAATGGGCAATGGTGACCGTGCAGCTCTCGCCCAGCAGCAACTGCGCCATCGGCTTGCCGACGATATTCGAGCGGCCAATCACCACCGCCTCCATCCCCGCAAGCGCGCCGGGATGATGGTCGCGCAACAGCATCAGACAGCCCAGAGGGGTGCAGGGGACCATGGATTTCTGCCCGGTGGCCAGCAGCCCCGCATTCGAGATATGAAAGCCGTCCACATCCTTGGCCGGGTCAATGGCGTTGATCACCAGCGCCTCGTTCAGATGGTCCGGCAGCGGCAGTTGCACGAGGATGCCGTGGACACCCGGATCATCGTTCAGCCTGCCGATCAGTGCCAGCAACTCCGCTTCTGACGCGCGTGCATCCAGCCTGTGCTCAAAGCTGTTCATGCCCGCCTCGACGGTTTGCCTGCCCTTAGAGCGGACATAAACCCCGCTGGCGGGATCATCCCCCACCAGCACCACGGCCAGGCCGGGGGTGATACCGTTTTCCTGCTTCAGGCGCGCAACATGGTCTGCAACCGTCGCCCGCAGCTTTGCGGCATGGGCCTTGCCGTCAATGTGTCTGGCCGTCATCAAAATCTCCCTACCCGGTTTGCGCCCGCCTGACAGCGCGCAATATCCTTGCCTCGCGTTCAATCGACCAGTCCACCAAGAGCTGCCACACCTGTTCCACCAGGTCCGGGTCCAGGCCATTCTCTCCGGCAGTTCTGCGCGCATTTGCCATGACCTCTTCCACCCGGTCGAAAATACGGGCGGGCAGGCCGTTCTGTGATTTCAGTTCGCCTGCCCGGTCGATATAGGCAGTGCGCTCCTGAAGCAGCGCAATGATCCTGCGATCCAGCGCATCAATGGCCGCTCTGACCTCGGCCATCGACATGCACTCTGCTGCGGGCGTATTCATCCGCGTTCTCCGCCATTCGGACTGTTCGGCTTCTATCTAGTGCGCATATGCCGGAATTGGAATGCGTCAGAACAGCCCCTCGATCTGCCCGTCCCGGTTCAGCCGGATGGTTTCCGCCGCCGGTTTGCGCGGCAGGCCCGGCATGGTCATTATCTCGCCGCAGACCGCAACGACGAAACCGGCCCCGGCGGAAAGACGCACCTCGCGCACCGGCACCGAGTGCCCCGTGGGCGCGCCGCGCAGGGTGGGATCGGTCGAAAAGCTGTATTGGGTCTTGGCCATGCATACCGGCAGGTTGCCGTAGCCAGCGGCCTCCCAGTCCTTCAACTGGTTGCGAATCCGCGTATCGGCCAGAACCTCATCGGCGCGGTAGATGCGCTTGGCGATGGTTTCGATCTTTTCAAACAGCGGCATGTCGTCGGGATAGATCGGCGCGAAATTGGCCATGTCCGCATCGGCAATCTCGACCACCTTGCGGGCCAGTTCCTCAGAGCCTTCAGACCCAAGTTCCCAATGGCGCGAAACGATGGCCTCGACCCCGTGCTCGGCAACATATTCCCTGACCGCCTGCACCTCGGCATCGGTATCGGTGACGAAGTGGTTGACGGCGACCACCACCGGCACACCAAAGGATTTCACGTTTTCGATATGGCGGCCCAGATTGGCACAGCCGTTCCGCACCGCCCCGACATTCTCTGCACCCAGATCGGCCTTGGCCACGCCGCCGTTCATCTTCATCGCCCGCACGGTGGCGACGATCACCACCGCCGACGGCGCAATCCCCGCCTTGCGGCATTTGATATTCATAAATTTCTCGGCCCCCAGATCGGCCCCGAAACCGGCCTCGGTCACCACATAATCGGCAATCTTGAGCGCGGTTTTGGTGGCAATCACCGAGTTGCAGCCATGCGCGATGTTGGCGAACGGGCCACCATGCACGAAGGCCGGGTTGTTTTCCAGCGTCTGCACCAAATTCGGCTGCATCGCGTCCTTGAGCAGCACCGTCATCGCGCCCTCGGCCTGGATGTCGCGGCAATAGACCGGAGAGCGATCCCGGCGGTAGGCGACAATGATGTCACCCAGACGCTTTTCCAGATCCTGAAGGTCGGTGGCAAGGCAGAGAATGGCCATGACTTCCGAGGCCACGGTGATGTCGAACCCGGCTTCGCGCGGGAACCCGTTCGAGACCCCGCCAAGCGACGCAGTGATCTGGCGCAGCGCACGGTCGTTCATGTCCACCACCCGTCGCCACGCGACCCGGCGGGTGTCTATGTCCTGCTCGTTGCCCCAATAGATGTGGTTGTCGATCATTGCCGACAGCAGCGAATGGGCCGAGGTGATGGCGTGAAAATCGCCGGTAAAGTGCAGGTTCATTTCCTCCATCGGCACCACCTGCGCATATCCGCCGCCCGCGGCCCCGCCCTTCATGCCGAAATTCGGCCCGAGAGACGCCTCGCGGATACAGATCATCGCCTTTTTGCCGATGCGGTTGAGGCCGTCGCCCAGACCGACGGTGGTGGTGGTCTTGCCCTCGCCCGCCGGGGTCGGGTTGATCGCGGTCACCAGAATCAGCTTGCCGTCTTTGTTGCCCGCGACCGCATTGATGAAGGACTGTGAGACCTTGGCCTTGTCATGGCCATAGGGCAGCAGGTCATCGCTGCCGATACCCAATCCGGCACCGATGTCCTGAATCGGGCGTTTATCCGCCTCGCGGGCGATTTCGATGTCGGATTTGTAGCTCATGGGTTCCCTCGGGTGTTGTGGCGCGTTCCGGCGTCCGTGCGTCTACATCGGCATACAGAGCTTGGCAATGTCGCAAACGGTCTGTTTCCGACATTTCCCGTGTCTGGGACGCCGGAAATTTGATCTGCGGTTTTCGCATGGGAAACAAGGGGCGGAATCGTCAGCCCCCGAATCATGGATTATAGCCTGACGCCCGAATTGTGAGTCCAAGCCCTGATCCCGCCCGGTCGTAAGACCGGGCCGCGCCGTCCCGCCCCCCCGGACGGGCCGGACGCGACCCTTTTCACCTTTCCCGGCCCCCCCGCGCGGATGATTCGGGACAAGCGCCCGCCCGGACCGACCATCATGCGCAAGTCTTGCCGGGGTCAGAACACACCGATTTCGGCCAGCGCCTCGGACAATCCCGGCGGCAGGGCGCTGTCCTGCTCTTCCCCGTCGCGCAGGTCGGCGGGGCTGTCCCCCGGCTTCAGATACCGCCAGCCCTGAAACGGGCGGCGCGGTGCGGTGCGGGTGCGGATCAGGGCCGGGTCAAGGACGATGGCGCAGCGGCGAATGCCATCCGCCCCGGTGACTTCATCAAGGCGCAGCACCCGTTGGCGCGCCCGAATCGCCCCCCGGATGACCCAGTAGACCGAACCGCCGTTCACAAGCCCGGCCTCGCGCCTCGGCCACATCCGGGTGATATGGCGCGGCAACCCGTCGGGGCCTTGCGCGGCGGGGGTTTTCTGCCACTCGGCGAGGCCGTCCACCGATTCAGAGCCGACACTCAGTTTTACCAGGTTTATGGTTTCTTCTGTCATGCGGATCAGGATGTTGTCTGAATTGACACGGGTCAGGGCACCGGGATACCCTTGCATCCCTTTCCGCCAATCGCAAGGGATTGCCAAAATGAGCGCCTTTGTCGCCCCGATTGCCGAACGCATCTGGGACATGAAATATCGGCTGAAGTCGATTGAGGGTGTGCCTGTGGACGGCACGGTCGGGGACACCTGGTCGCGGGTGGCGCGGGCCTGTGCAGCGGTGGAGGCGGACCCGGACCATTGGGAGCCGCGCTTCCGGGACGCGCTTGAGGATTTCCGCTTTCTGCCCGCAGGCCGGATCGTCGCCGGGGCAGGCACTACCCGCGCGGTGACGCTGTTCAACTGCTTCGTCATGGGCGCGATCCCCGACAGCATGAGCGGCATTTTTCAGGCGCTGAAAGAGGCGGCGCTGACCATGCAGCAGGGCGGCGGCATCGGCTATGACTTCTCGACCCTGCGCCCGGCGGGGGCCGAGGTTCTCGGCGTCGCGGCGGACGCTTCCGGCCCGTTGTCGTTCATGGATGTGTGGGACGCGATGTGCCGCACCATTATGTCGGCGGGCAGCCGCCGGGGGGCGATGATGGCCACCATGCGCTGCGACCACCCGGACATCGCGGATTTCATCACAGCCAAGGCCGATGCCGCCCGGCTCAGGATGTTCAACCTCTCGGTGCTGGTCACCGACGCCTTTATGCGGGCGGTCAGGGCGGGCGACCCGTGGGACTTGCGCTTTGGCGGCCATACCTACCGGACACTCCCGGCCCGCGATCTGTGGGACCGGATCATGCGCTCGACCTATGATCAGGCCGAGCCGGGGGTGATCTTCATCGACCGGATCAACGGGATGAACAACCTTGGCTATGCCGAGACCATCGCGGCGACCAACCCGTGCGGCGAGCAGCCCCTGCCGCCCTATGGGGCCTGTCTGCTTGGCTCGATCAACCTCGCCCGGCTGGTGGAGCGCCCGTTTGACAGGGATGCGGCGCTTGATGAGGCCGCGCTCGCCCGGCTGGTCCCGGTGGCTGTCCGAATGCTCGACAATGTGATTGACGCCTCACGCTTTCCGCTTGCCAAGCAGCAGAAAGAGGCGCGGGCCAAGCGGCGGATCGGCCTCGGGGTCACCGGGTTGGCCGACGCGCTGTTCATGTGCGGCCTGCGGTATGGCTCAGAAGCGGCGGCGGCGCAGACCGGCGCATGGATG
>JPPB01000090.1 GCA_001483205.1 alpha proteobacterium 3107 | reverse complement strand
AAAGCCCATACGCTCCAACAGGCTGAGACGTTCAAAGCGCCTGCCGGGGGGCAGGCAGGCGCTGCCCGGTCTTGCGACCGGGCGGATGGTTTGGCAACTGATGCGCCATTATACAGTGGTCTTTTCCCTCTTTCCCGGCGGCCCCCCCCCGACCACAAAAAACGGCGGCGGGCTCCGAAGACCCCGCCGCCATCATCCTCATTCATGCCCGATAAGGCTCACACCACTCAGGCGAACCACCAGCGTTCCATCCACCGCTCGCCGTCGGCATCCCAGTTGGTGGCCATCATCTCGTCATGGGCCACCCCGTCGGACGTGGCGAAAATGTAGGATGCGAACATCGGCACAATCACCCCGCCATCCTGATTGACGATTTCCTGCATCTCGTAATACATCGCGCGCCGCTTGTCCTCGTCAAGCTCGGCCCGCGCCGCAACCAGCAGTTCATCGAAACGGGCGTTCGACCAGAAAGTATCGTTCCAGGCGACGCCGGACTCATAGGCGGTCGCGAACATCTGATCCTCGGTGAACCGCCCGCCCCAGTAGACGGCAGAGAAGGATTTCTGCATCCACACGTCAGACCAGTAGCTGTCGTTCGGCTCTCGCACCACATCAAGGTCAATGCCCGCCGCACCGGCCGAGTTCTGAAACAGAACCGCCGCATCCACTGCGCCGGGGAAAGCGGCATCGGCGGCTGACAGGGAGACCGAGAGCGAATCCAGCCCCGCTTCCCTGAGGTAGAATTTGGCCTTGTCCGGGTCATAGGGCGTCTGTGCCAGCTCTGTGTTGAAGTATTTCTGGCCGCGTCCGATCGGGTGATCATTGCCCACGGTGCCATAGCCGAACAGGATTTTGTCCACCAGTTCCTGACGGTTGATGGCGTGTTTCAGCGCCAGGCGCACGTTTCTGTCGGTAAACGGATCCTTGTTGGTGGACATCGCAAAGGTGTAGTGCTGGGTGCCGTCGGTGCGTTCAATCGTCACGCCGGGCTGACGCCCCAACAGCGCCGCGGTTTTCGGATCAACCTTGTCGATGGCATGGACATCGCCCGAGACCAGCGCCGAGGTGCGCGCGTTCGGGTCAATCAGCACCACCATATCGATGGAATCGAAAAAGCCGCGCTCATCGGTCCAGTCGTTTTCGTTGCGCTCCAGTCGGGCGATCACGCCGGGGTCGAACTCGACCAGCTTATAGGGGCCGCAGCCGTTGCCGGATTTCCAGTCGATGCCGTCACCATCCGCCGGGCAGACCGGCAGGTGATAGTCGGCAAGGGTTGCCGGGAAGTCGGCGTTGCCGCCTGTCAGCGTGACGACGACCGTATCGCCCTCGGCGCTCATGTCGGTGATCTGGGCGACGAGCGGTCCGGCGGCAGAGGTCGACTCCTCGCCCCGGTGGTGGTTGAGCGAGGCGATCACATCCGCCGGGGTCACCGCCCTGCCGTCATGGAAGGTCAGGCCGGAGCGGAGCTTGAACCGCCACACAGAGGCATCGGCAGAGGCTTCCCAGCTTTCGGCCACATTCGGCTCGACCGAGCCTGCGGTGGAAATCTGGGTCATGTAGCCGTGGATGCCGAACCCCAGCGGAATGACAAAGCCGTTCGTCCAGGTGCCGGGGTCAAGCGTGTCAGAGGTCTGGCCATGGCCCTTGCCCATGCGGAAATGGCCGCCGCGCTTGGGTTCAGCATAGGCCGCACCCGTCATCAGTCCGGTGGACAGCCCGGCGGCGGCGACCCCTGTGGCCGCGGTTGATTGCAGGAAGCCGCGTCGGGAAATGCGGGCCGGTGCAATCAGGTTTCGCTTGTCGTCTGACTTCATGTGATTTCTCCCAGGTCTGGATATGTTCGCCACTGATCGGGCAAGAGGTGCATCTGATTGCGGGGCCGGAGTGGTCCCGTTTGTCAGCAAACTGTCAGTGCGTGTCAGCAAGAAACTATAAATTCCGCCCCCGGTCAACCGTTGGGGCATACGACCGGTTGTAAATTGTTTGCGACATGCGGGGCGTGTGGGCTGCACCCGCCGGGCAGCGCCCGCACCGGCTTCCCCCCGGCCTCATCCCGCAATCAGCCCCATATTCTCCAGCTTCAGGATGATCTGATGGGCGCAGGTGTCCACATCGGCGTTCTCGGTCCCGACCCGCAATTCCGGGGCGTCCGGCACATCGTAAGGGTCCGAGATACCGGTAAACGCCTCGATCCGGCCCGCCCGCGCCAGCCGGTAAAGCCCCTTGCGGTCGCGCCGCTCGCATTCCTCAAGCGAGGTCGCCACATGCACCTCGACAAACGCCCCGAATTGCTCGATCTCTTCGCGCACCGCGCGCCGGGTCGCCGCATAGGGGGCAATCGGGGCGCAGATGGCGATGCCGCCGTTCTTGGTGATCTCGCCCGCCACATACCCGATGCGGCGGATGTTGAGGTCGCGATGCGCTTTTGAGAACCCCAGTTCGCTGGACAGGTTTTTGCGCACGATGTCGCCGTCAAGCAGGGTGACCGGGCGGTCGCCCGTCTCCATCAGCTTGGTCATCAGCGCGTTGGCGATGGTCGATTTGCCGGAGCCGGAAAGCCCGGTGAAAAAGACCGTAAACCCCTGCCGGGAACGGGGCGGAAAGCGGCGGCGCAGTTCTGTCACCACTTCGGGGAAGGAAAACCAGCCGGGGATGTCCAGCCCCTCGCGCAGGCGGCGGCGCAACTCGGTGCCCGAGATGTTCAGGATGGTGACATTGGCGCGGTCGGTGATTTCATCGGACGGCTCATATTGGGCGCGTTCCTGCACATAGAGCATGTTTCGGAACCCCACCATCCTGATGCCGATCTCGTCCTCATACTGGCGGAACAGGGCCTGCGCGTCATAGGGGCCGTAGAAATCCTCGCCACTGGCGTTCTTCCCCGGCCCGGCGTGATCGCGCCCGATAATGAAATGGGTGCAGCCGTGGTTCCTGCGGATCAGCCCGTGCCAGAGGGCTTCGCGCGGGCCGGCCATGCGCATGGCGAGGTTGAGCAGGCTGATTGAGGTGGTGGCCGCCGGGTATTTGTCCAGCACCGCCTCGTAACAGCGCACGCGGGTGAAGTGATCCACATCGCCCGGTTTGGTCATGCCGACCACCGGGTGGATCAGCAGATTGGCCTGGGCTTCTCTGGCGGCGCGGACGGTCAGTTCCTGATGGGCACGGTGCAGGGGGTTGCGGGTCTGAAAGGCGACAATGCGCTGCCAGCCCAGTTTGCGGAAAGCGGCGCGCAGTTCGTTCGGGGTGTCGCGGCGGGCGCGGAAGTCGTAATGAACCGGGGGCTGAAGGCCGGTGACGGGGCCGCCCAGATAAACCCGGCCCGCGATATGGTGCAGGTAGTTGACGGCGGAATGGGTTGTGTCGTTGGTGCCGAAAACCTGTTCGGCCTCGCGGGTCTTGTCAGGGGTCCAGCGGTCGGTGACGGTCATGGTGGCGAGGATGACGCCCTCCGGGTCGCGCAGCGCAATGTCCTGGCCCGGTTTGAGCGCGGCGGCGAAGGGGGCAGAGACATCCAGCGTGATCGGGATCGGCCATAATGCGCCGTCGGCAAGGCGCATGGTCTCGACAACGCTGTCGTAATCCCGTTCGCCCAGAAAGCCGGTCAGCGGGGTGAAGCCGCCGTTCATCAGAAGCTCCAGATCACATATCTGGCGCGGGGTCAGATCCCAGCTTGTCAGGTCCGCCGCCCCGGTCTTCAGGCTTTGCGCGGTGTCAGGGGGCGCGTAGAGGTCCGGTATCGGGGCGAGATTGGCAGGCATGGTCATGGGGCGTTCCGGTCAGCAGGTCCGGCCCGTGGTTTTCAGGCCGGGACGGGTGTGCCCGCGATGGGGAAAAAGTGCAAGCGCTTGGGTGCGGGGCGCACCTTATCCGCGGATAAGGAAGACCTCTGCATAAAGCTGTATCGCCCCCCAATGCCCCGCCCGGCGCTTGCTGCCCAAGCAGCGCCTGCCTGCCCCCCGGCAGGCGCTCAAAACGTTTCAACCAGTTGTAACATATGGGCTTTATAGAAAGACCATCGCCAATGCAGACTTTCAAGAAAAGCGCCCGCCCAGGCAGGCGGCTGCCCGGCTAAGCCTTTATGCAGAGGTCTTTAAGGGTGTGCTTTCGGGGGAGTGCGCGACCCGTCCGAAGGGCAGCATCCGGCCCGCAAGGGGCGCGCGCCCCCCGGATAGACCGGGCACCCCCCGGCGTGTTCGCGCGCCTGTCCCAGGGAAATGCCTGCCACCCGCGCCCACGTCGCCACCCCGACA
>JPPB01000089.1 GCA_001483205.1 alpha proteobacterium 3107 | reverse complement strand
ATCCGGTCGAGGCCGTGACCACCATGAACAATGTGGCGGGGGAGGGCGAGGGCGACCCGACCTATCGCCAGGTGATCGAGGCCAGCCGCCGGGCCGACCGCACCACCATCGCCGACGGGATCGTGGCGGCGGCGCGCGAAATCGCCGAGACCGCTGACATACGGGCGATTTGCTGCTTTACCCAGTCGGGCACGACCGCGCTTCTGGTCGCGCGCGAACGACCCGGCGTTTCCATCGTCGCGCTGACGCCGCTTGTCGGCACCGCCCGCCGCCTGTGCCTGACATGGGGGGCGCGTTGTGTGCTGACCGGGCCGGTGGACAGGTTCAAGGCGGCGGTCCTCAGCGCCACCCGTGTGGCCCGGATGCTGCGCATCGCCGATGAGCGCGATTTTGTCGTGGTCACGGCGGGGGTTCCGTTCAACATACCGGGCACAACCAATATCCTGCGGGTCGCCCCGTGTGACGAATCGCAGCTTTATGCGGCGGATTCGGAGTGATGCAGGGCGGGGCGGGAAGGGAAGGCCGCGCCCCGTGTGATCGGTTGGCGGCGGGCGCTTTTTCTGATAACCCGTGCGGACATTCCGGGAAAGACCTCTGCATAAGGGTGTATCGCTCCCTAAATGCCCCGCCCGGCGGAACGCCGGGCAGCGCCTGCCTGCCCCCCGGCAGGCGCTTATAGATGCCTCAACATGTTGAAGCATAAATAACTTTATGGCATGACCATCGCCAATTTGGACTGTCGCAAAAAGCGCCCGCCCAGGCAGGCGGCTGCCCGGCTACGCCATTATGCAGAGGTCTTTTCAGGAGGGCGCGCGCCGCCCACCCCATTGAGGGGTAGACGGCGCGGCCCGGTCTGACGACCGGGCGGGATCAGGGCCGGGACTTGGACCCAAAATCCGGTCGCCGGGCTATACCGGCGTATCCGTGGCCAAACCATCCGCCCGGCCCCTGCACCGGGCAGCGCCAACCATCCCCCGACCCCGGCGCGCTCAAAACGCCTTGCATTCCGCGCGCCACCGGTCTAAACGGCTTCGCCAACAAGGCGATAACACCGCCGCAGGGTGAAAAGAGCGAGCAGGGCCGGAACCACCGGCCCTCTTTCACTTTGCGGACGACCGACACCAACCCCGAGACCGGCGGACCCAACCGCCCGGCCTGCAACATGATCAAAGGAAACCAGGAGCACATGGCTCACACTGCATCTATGGAGGAGTTTGAAGCACTCCTCAGCGAAAGTTTTGAAATGGACACGCCCGAAGAGGGCACTGTCGTCAGGGGCAAGGTCATCGCCATCGAAGCGGGCCAGGCCATCGTTGACATCGGCTATAAGATGGAAGGCCGGGTCGAACTCAAGGAATTTGCCAATCCCGGCGAAGCCCCCGAAATCTCTGTCGGCGACAAGGTAGAGGTCTATCTGCGCGCCACCGAAAACGCCCGTGGCGAGGCCGTGATCAGCCACGAAATGGCGCGTCGCGAAGCCGCCTGGAATCGGCTCGAGAAAGCCCATGCCGACGAAGAGCGCGTTGAGGGCGCGATTTTCGGGCGGGTCAAGGGCGGCTTTACCGTTGATCTCGGCGGTGCCGTTGCCTTCCTGCCCGGCTCTCAGGTTGATGTGCGCCCGGTGCGCGACGCCGGGCCGCTGATGGGGCTGAAACAACCCTTCCAGATTTTGAAAATGGACCGTCGCCGGGGCAACATCGTCGTCTCGCGCCGCGTCATTCTGGAAGAATCCCGCGCCGAGCAACGCGCCGAGGTCATCGCCAGCCTGTCCGAGGGCCAGGCGGTTGACGGTGTTGTCAAGAACATCACCGAATACGGCGCATTCGTCGATCTGGGCGGGGTCGATGGCCTGCTTCATGTCACCGACATGGCGTGGCGGCGTGTCAATCATCCGTCCGAGATTCTCAGCATCGGCGAAACCGTCAAGGTTCAGGTGATCAGGGTCAACCGGGAAACCCACCGCATCAGCCTGGGCATGAAGCAGTTGCAGGACGACCCGTGGGATACAGTCACCGAAAAATACCCGCTGGAGTCCGTTCATTCCGGCCGGGTCACCAACATCACCGATTACGGCGCGTTCGTCGAGCTGGAGGCCGGTGTTGAGGGGCTGGTGCATGTTTCCGAGATGTCATGGACCAAGAAGAACGTGCATCCGGGCAAAATCGTTTCGACCTCTCAGGAAGTCGAGGTGATGGTGCTGGAGATTGACGAAGCCAAACGCCGGGTCTCTCTTGGCCTCAAACAGACCATGCGCAACCCGTGGGAGGTCTTTGCCGAGACCCATCCGGCGGGAACGCAGGTCGAGGGCGCGGTCAAGAACATCACCGAATTCGGCCTGTTCATCGGCCTTGATAATGACATCGACGGCATGGTCCACCTGAGCGATCTGACCTGGGAAGGCCGGGGCGAGGATGTGATCAATAACTACCGCAAGGGGGATATGGTCAAGGCCGTCGTCAGTGAGGTTGATGTGAGCAAAGAGCGTATCTCGCTGTCGGTCAAGGCCGTTGAGGGGGATCCGTTCGTCGAGGCGGTTGACGGTGTGCGGCGCGGCTCGGTGATCACCGTCGAGGTCACGGCGATTGAGGACGGCGGCATTGAGGTCACCTATGAAGGCACCAAGTCCTTCATCCGTCGTTCAGACCTCAGCCGCGACCGGGCCGAGCAGCGACCGGAGCGGTTCCAGCTTGGCGACAAGGTTGATGCGCGGGTCACCAATGTCGATGCCCGGAACCGCCGTCTGGGTCTGTCGATCAAGGCGCGCGAGATTGCCGAGGAGAAGGAGGCCGTGGAGCAATACGGCTCTTCCGATTCCGGCGCGTCGCTGGGCGATATTCTGGGCGCGGCCCTGAAGGGCGACAAATGAGCAAGGCCGCCTTGGCGGCGTGACTGACACGGGGGCGGCCCTGCTTCAGGCGGGGCCGCCTCTGCGGGCAATGCGGGGGGCCGTTCCCGGTGCTCGAATCACTCCCTTGCCTGGGAGCGCGCCGCACTTCATCCCTGCCCGCAAATTTCCGAAACTGCCCCTGTGGGGCGTATCCCGCCGGTTTCGGGGCCAAAAAACAGCATTTTCCGGCATCTGGCCCCGGCTAAATGCTTCTAAGATCATGGGATTTGAGTATAATCCGCCTTATAACAGGCAGATGACATGCCAAATGCACTCCAGACAGGGAACAACAAAATGATCCGCTCTGAATTGGTCCAGAAGATTGCCGATGAAAACCCTCATCTTTACCATCGCGATGTGGAACGCATCGTGAATACGATTTTCGAGGAAATTGTCGGGGCCATGGCCCGTGGCGACCGGGTGGAACTGCGCGGTTTCGGCGCGTTCTCGGTCAAGAAGCGCGAGGCAAGGATCGGGCGCAACCCGCGCACCGGGGAATCGGTATCGGTGGGGGAAAAGCATGTCCCCTTCTTCAAGGCCGGAAAGCTGCTGCGTGATCGCCTGAACGGGGGATGAACGCTGATGCGCACCATCAGATACGTCTTTCTGGTGATCATCGCCGTGGCTCTGGTCACGGTTGCGCTGGCCAATCGACAGATGGTCACCCTGCGCCTTGCGCCGCAGGAAATCGCTGATCTTTTTGGTATTGAGGGCGGTGTGGCGCTGCCGCTTTTCGTGGTCATGTTCGGCAGTATCGCCATCGGGCTGATGGTCGGGTTTGTCTGGGAATGGCTGCGCGAACACCGGTATCGCAGCGAGGGTGCCCGCGCCCGGCGGGATGCGCGCCGGATGGAGCGTGAGGTTTCCCGGCTTGATGGCGCGGGACAGGGCGGTGATGATGTGCTTGCCCTGCTCGGGAATGACGGCAGGGGGCGCTAGGCCCGATGTCCGGCGCAAGGGTGAAGATTTGCGGCCTGTCGCGGCGGGCCGATGTGGATGCGGCGGCGCGGACGGGCGCGGCCTATGTCGGCTTCGTGTCCTTCACTGCATCCCTGCGCCATGTGACGATTGAGCGGATGCGCGCGCTTGCCCTGAAGGTTCCGCCCGGCGTGATCAAGGTGGCGCTGACGGTGAATGCCGATAACGCCATGCTGGGGGCGCTGACCGGGGCGGTTCCGCTTGATATGCTTCAGTTGCACGGGGGGGAGCCCCCGGACCGGGTGATTGAGGTTCGGGCGCGCTATCGCCTGCCGGTGATGAAGGCGGTGGGTGTTGCCGATGAGACAGACCTGATCGCGCTTGAGGATTACGAACAGGTGGCGGATATGGTCCTTGTCGATGCAAAGCCGCCTGAGTTCGCCACCCTGCCCGGTGGCAACGGACTGGCCTTTGACTGGCGGCTGTTGCAGGGTCGGGAATGGCGCTGTCCGTGGATGCTCGCCGGGGGGCTGACGCCTGAGAATGTGGGCACGGCGGTCCGGCTGACCGGCGCGCAGCAGGTGGATGTTTCCACGGGTGTCGAGCGCGCGCCGGGGATGAAGGACGCGGGGCTGATTGAGGCATTCATCGCGGCGGCGGGGGCGACGGGGGCGGGGGAAACGACAGCTCGGTAAGGCATTGGCAAACTCGTTGAAACACTGGCCGAAAAAACTTGACAACGAGGCGGCAGGGCAATATATCAGCGGTATCCGCCCCGAGGCGAGAAGCGACCGCCCTGTACGAGATCCTGGCGGGGCTTCTGCCCGGGGCATATTGTGCGAAAGAAAACATGAACAATGTCGCCATAATGATTGACGGCGGGTATTTTCTGAAACGTTTTCCCTATGTTTACGGAAAAGTGAACGCCAGAGACGCAAAAGCCGTCGTCGAATGTATTCGCTCACACATCGAAAGTCATTTGATCAAACTGAACAAAACGCACAAACACAACAACCACTGGTCATTGCTGTTTCGCAGTTTCTATTATGACGCCCGGCCCTATAAGCAACAGGCGCAACTTCCGATTTCCAAAAAGTCGCTGGACTACGGGAAGACCCCCGAAGCCGCGTTTCGGAATGCACTGTTCCGTGAACTGCGAAAAACACCGAACATGGCGTTGAGGCTTGGCGAGGTTCGCAGAGAAGGAAAAGGAAATCGGGCCTGGCATCTGAATCCCCGCGCGCAGAACCAGTTGTTGTCCGGTAAGCGGAATATATCAGACCTGAGCGATGATGACTTTTACCCGGCCTTTCGTCAAAAAGGTGTCGATATGCGGCTTGGAATCGACATGGCGTCGCTGTGCCTCAAGAAACAGGCGCAGACCATCGTGCTGATCGCCGGAGATTCAGACTTCGTGCCCGCCGCTAAAATGGCGAGAAGAGAGGGCGTTCGGATCATCCTTGATCCTTTGTGGCAGAATGTGCATGATTCCCTTTTTGAGCACATAGATGGTCTGTATTCCGGGGTTGTGCGTCCGGGTGCGCAGGACCAGATGCAGCCGGAACCGTGAGACCCCGATGAACGACATCCCCAACAGCTTCACCACCGGCCCGGACGAAAACGGGCGCTTCGGCAAATTCGGCGGGCGTTTTGTCTCTGAAACCCTGATGCCGCTGATCCTCGATCTGGAGGCCGAATACGAAAAGGCCAAATCCGACAAGGGCTTCTGGGCGGAAATGGAACATCTGTGGACCCATTACGTGGGCCGCCCCAGCCCGCTCTATTTCGCCGAGCGCCTGACCGCGCGCCTGGGCGGGGCGAGAATCTATCTCAAGCGCGACGAACTCAACCACACCGGCGCGCACAAGATCAACAATGTTCTGGGCCAGATCATCCTTGCCCGCCGCATGGGCAAGACCCGGATCATCGCCGAGACCGGGGCCGGACAGCACGGCGTGGCCACCGCGACGGTCTGCGCGAAATTCGGCCTGAAATGCGTGGTCTATATGGGCGCGCATGATGTGGAGCGTCAGGCCCCCAACGTCTTTCGCATGAAGCTGCTGGGGGCAGAGGTCGTCCCGGTGACCTCTGGCCGGGGCACGCTCAAGGACGCCATGAATGACGCGCTGCGCGATTGGGTCACCAATGTGCGCGACACGTTCTATTGCATCGGCACGGTCGCGGGGCCGCATCCCTATCCGGCCATGGTGCGCGATTTCCAGTCGATCATCGGCAGAGAGGCCCGCGCCCAGA
Source organism: alpha proteobacterium 3107 (assembly GCA_001483205.1). GTDB lineage: Bacteria > Pseudomonadota > Alphaproteobacteria > Rhodobacterales > Rhodobacteraceae > 3107. The sequence goes on along the minus strand of JPPB01000089.1, from coordinate 17,400 downwards.
TGCAGGAGGCCGAGGGCCGCCTGCCCGATACCCTGATCGCGGCCATCGGTGGCGGGTCGAACGCGATGGGGCTGTTCTTTCCGTTCCTTGATGAGCCTTCGGTGGCCATTATCGGGGTTGAGGCGGGCGGCAAGGGCGTGAATGCGAAGATGGAGCATTGCGCGAGCCTGACCGGCGGGCGGCCGGGGGTGCTGCACGGCAACCGCACCTATCTGTTGCAGGACGAAGACGGGCAGATTCTGGAGGGGTTCTCGATCTCGGCGGGGCTTGATTATCCGGGCATCGGACCGGAGCACAGTTGGCTGCATGAGACCGGGCGCGCCGAATATGTGGCGGTGACCGATGACGAGGCGCTGGCGGCGTTCCGGTTCTGTTGCGAGCAAGAAGGCATTATCCCGGCGCTGGAACCGGCCCATGCGCTGGCCCATGTGATGAAGATTGCCCCGGAGTTGCCGGGGGATCATATCATCTGCATGAATATGTGCGGGCGTGGCGACAAGGACATTTTCACTGTCGCCCGCGCTCTGGGGCTGGAGATGGGCGAAGGCGGTTGATGGTTTTTATCTGCCGCCGGGGGGGGAAGTCAAAATCCGGGCGTCAGGTTATACTTGGGAAAGACCTCTGCATATTGGCGCATCGGCATCCAAACAGTCCGCCCGGCGGAGTGGCGGGCGGGATCAGGGCCGGGGCCTGGACTCAAAATTTGAGTGTTACACTATATGTCAGCAATGCTGCCCTTATCCGCGGGTAAGCGCCCCCTCGCCGGGTTGTTCATGCCTCTGTTCCGGCAAACCGCTCGCCCGGTCCAAGCCGATAGGTCAGAAGTGTTGCCCTTATCCGCGGATAAGCGGCCCCCGTGCCGGGCTGTTCGCGCTTCTGTCTCGGCAAACCGCCCGCCCGGCCCGCGCCAATAGGTCAGAGACACTGCCCTTATCCGCGGATAAGCCCCAACCTTACCCGCGGATAAGCTCGGGAGCTGCCCTATGGACTGTTCGCGCATCTGTCCTGCAAGACCTCTGTATAAGGCTGAATCTCCCCCAAATGCCCCGCCCGGCGGAATGCCGGGCCGCGCCCTGGGGCTCCGCCCGTTCGGCCCTGAAATGGTCTACCGGACCGTTTCCGAGACGGGCCTCACCCCTCAATGGGGTGGGCGGCGCGCGCCCCCTTGCAAAGCGGGCGTGGCATTTCGGGTTATTCGCACACCCGCCATCTGAGCCAATATGCAGCGGTCTTTCACGAATGTTCCTCGGCGGCGGTTTCGGCCAGCGCGCGGTTGTAAGCGCTGAGCGCGTCCACATGAAACACCGCCCCCAGCAGTTCCGGCGGCGCATTCCCGGTCGCCGGGGCGATGACCGGCAGGAACGGCTCACCGCTCTGCTCGAACATCGGCAGGGCGGTTTCCAGACTCGCATTCGCATCCAGCCAGCAGCCCGCCGCAACCAGCTCCCGGCATCGCCTCGGGTCCGGCCCGCCGTCTGCGCCAACCGGACGCATAATCCGAAACGCCGTGAAAGCCGACAAAAGATAGGCCTGCGGCCCCGCCGCCACCCGCAGATTGCGCCGCTCCAGTTGCGTCAGAAAGAGCGAATGATTGACAAGGCGGCTTGCCAGCGCTGTTGACAGCGACACCGACATCATCACCGCCAGCCCCGCCTGCCAGTCACCCGTCAGCTCGAACACGATCAGCGTTGTCGAAATCGGCGCGCCCAGAACCGCCGCCGACATCGCCCCCATCCCCGCAAGCGCATAGAGTGATTCCGAGCCGGAAACCTGGGGAAACACATTCGTTGCCACCAGCCCGAACGCCAGCCCGGTCAGTGCCCCGATCATCAGCGACGGAGAGAAAATACCGCCCCCCATCCGCCCGGCAAGGGTGATGGTGACCGCAACCCCCTTGAGGACGGCAAACACCACCGCCTCGTGAAACAGCAGCTTTCCGGTCAGCGCCGCAGACGTGGTTTGATAGCCGACGCCGATGATATGCGGGAATCCCACTGCCAGCACCCCCAGCATCAGCCCGGCAACAGCGGGCCGCACCCAGCGCGGAATGCCGAAGGCCTGATGCAGGCGGGCGGCGATGTCCTCAGCCCGAAAGACAGCCACCATCAGGGCGGCGGCAATCAGACCACAGACCAGACCGAGCAGCAGAAAAGCGGGCAATTCCACATAGAACGCCAGCGCGCTGTAGGCAGGCAGGATGAACTCGGTGACATTGCCGAACTCCAGGCGGGTGATGACCGCCCCCGCGACGCTCGCCACCACAATCGGCGCAAAGGCGCGCACGGCGAAATGGCGCAGCACCACCTCCATCGCGAACAGCGCCCCGGCAATCGGCGCGTTGAAGGACGCAGAGACCGCAGCGGCCACCGCACAACCCAGCAGATCCCGGCCCGTGATCCCGTCTGCCCGGATGCGCTCTGACACCCAGGTCGATATGACCCCGGCCAGATGCACCACCGGGCCTTCCCGCCCGCTCGACCCGCCACAGGACAGGGTGATGAGCGAGGCAACCGCCGAGGCAAGGCCCGCCTTCACCTCTACCCGCCCGTTGCAGAGCGCCGCCCCCTCGATCACATCCGCGACCGATCTGGCGCGCCCGTCCGGGGTGAACCGGTGCAGGATGAGGCCGACAATCACCCCGCCGCCAACCGGGATCAGCACGATCCAATACCAGGGCAGGGTCTCGGCAAAGCTGTGCAGCATCCGGGTGTCTTCGGTGCCGTAAAGGATGGTCTGTATCCAGGTGATGCCCTTGCGGAACAGATGCGCGGCAAGGCCCGCCACCACCCCGATCAGCAATGCAATGAACCAGAACCGTATCTGGCCGGGGCCGTGTGTGCAGAGCGTCCGCCAGCCCCGGCTCAACGCGCCCCCCGCCCGGCGCGCATTCTGCCGCACGATCAGGGATGGCTGTTTTTCCGCCAAGGTTGCCTCTTTCACGCCCCTTCGGGCTTTCGCTTGCGCGCGGCCTGTCCTAGGGTTTTCCCCGAACCCCAGGGAGGGCCGCCATGATACCGACTGCCGCACTCGATACCCTGCGATCCGTTCTAGGCGATCGTCTGAGTGTCTCCAAGCCCGATCTGGAGCAGCACGGCCAGAGCGAAAGCCATTACGCCCCCGCGCCACCCGATGCCGTGGCCTTCCCGGAGACGACGGCAGAGGTCAGCGCGCTGGTCAGGATATGCGCCGCCCGACGGATACCGGTGATCGGCTGGGGGACCGGCACGTCCCTTGAAGGGCACAGCCTTGCCGTCCACGGCGGCCTCTGCGTCGATTTCGGGCGCATGAACAAGGTGTTGGCGATAAACGCCGGGGATATGGACGCGGTTGTGCAACCCGGTCTGACCCGCGAGGAACTGGACGCCGAGCTGCGGGCCAGCGGCCTGTTCTTTCCGGTTGATCCGGGGGCCAATGCCTCGCTGGGCGGCATGGCCTCAACCCGCGCTTCCGGCACGACAACGGTGCGTTATGGCACGGTGCGCGACAATATCCGCGCGCTGGAGGTGGTTCTGCCCGACGGGCGCATCGTGCGCACCGGCAGCCGGGCGCGGAAAACATCCGCCGGTTATGACCTGACCGGGCTGTTTGTCGGGGCCGAGGGCACGCTGGGCCTGATCACCGAACTGACGCTGCGGCTGCACGGGCGGCCCGAAAGCATCGCCGCCGCTGCTTGCGCCTTTGGCTCTGTCGGCGCGGCGGTGGATGCGACCATCGAGACCATCCAGTCCGGCATTCCGATGGCCCGGATTGAGCTTGCCGATGCGGTGACCGTCCGGTCCTTCAACGCCCATGCCGGGGCGGATATGGCCGAAAAGCCCCATCTGATGGTGGAGTTTCACGGCTCGGATCAATCGGTCAGGGAAGACGCGGAACGGTTCGGGGCGATTGTGGCGGACCATGGCGGCAGCGGTTTTGAGTGGTCTGCGCGGCCCGAGGATCGCGCCCGCCTGTGGCGGATGCGTCACAACGCCTATTATGCCGCTCTTGCGCTGCGCAAGGGGGCGACGGCCCTGACCACCGACATCTGTGTGCCGATTTCAAGGCTGGCCGAGGCGATTGAGGAAACCCGCCGGGATATTGACGCCAGCCCGCTTGTCGGCCCCATTGTCGGCCATGTGGGGGATGGCAACTTTCATACGCTGTTGCTGGTGGAGCCGGGCAATGAGTGCGAGATGCGGATTGCCGGGGAACTGTCGGCGCGGATGGCGGAGCGTGCCCTGCGGTTGGGCGGCACGGTGAGCGGCGAGCACGGGGTTGGGATCGGCAAGCGCGGCTATATGCGGGCGGAGCATGGCGGCGGCTGGGATGTGATGGGAGAGATCAAACGGGCGCTTGATCCGGCGGGCATTATGAACCCCGGCAAGCTGGTCCCGGATGGCCCGGGCGTGGCGGGCGATGCTGAGGGCGGGGCAGGGGGGTAGAGGCCCCTTGGGGTTTGCGGACCGCTGGTGGCTGAAACGCGGTCTGACTCTGCTTTGTTTTGCGCCTGAGCGCCTAGCCTGATCAACGGTTCGGGCAGAATTGCCTCAGAGCAATGCGGAGTGTCTTCTCGGATACCCCGAAATGCCGTCTCAAATTTTCAATGTTTTTTCCATACAGGTCCAACGCTGCTTCAAGAGCGTTGTCCCCGAACAGCAGAACTTCCGCAAATTCGTTGGCTTCACGCTCTTCCTGCGGATTAGTGTAGAAAGTTTCGCCCGATCTGTCCAGATTCATGCCGAACGCGAACGGGTCCGTGTGATCGGCATGTAGAAAATAGTGCCCGATTTCGTGCAACACGGCCCATCTCCGGGCTTCCACTCTTTGGCGTTGGTTGACCTCAATCCGGTATCCGTTTTCGGCAAAAAGCTCCTGAACAAGGCATCCGGACACTCCGGGCGGCAGGTCAACCTGCTCAACCTCAAAGCCAAGTGTCTCTGCCAGTTTTTTCACCGAAGCGGCCTTGCGAGCGCCGCTTGGTGACAGGTTGAATATGCGAAGAAGTTTCCTGTCTCTCGCACTTACCCGCCGTCCTTTCAGGATGTCGCTCATATTCTTCATGCTTCCCCTTCCCTAGCTGCACCCATTGGTCGCGCCGCAGGTGTTGCACTTCATGCAGGCCCCGTTCCTGACCAGCGTGTAGTTGCCGCAGTCATTGCAGGTGTCCCCTTCATAGCCCTGCATTCTGGCCAGTGCGCGGGCATCGGACGAAACGCCGCTGGCCCCCACACCACCGGGCAGGGCCGTTGACGCCATCACCTGCGTTGCGCCCGCGCCCATATCCGCGGTGGCCACATCCGCATCCGGCGCGGCGGTGGCAACAGCCCCGCCCCCCCGCAGCACCACCAGTTCCTGCGGCGCGCGCTTGCGCAGATAGCCCGAAGACGAAAACTGCTTCAGCACTTCGAGCGATTTGCTGGTGGCGCTGTTGCTGACCTCAATGATGCTGACCTCCGGCTTTATCTCCTCTTCCCCGCCGCCCAGATCGTCAAAGCTGACACCGGCGGGTTTCACATGGGCCAGATCAGTGCGGTCAAGATAAGACACCGCCAGCTCCCGGAAGATATAATCAAGGATCGACGTTGCGTTCTTGATCGAATCATTGCCCTGCACAAGCCCCGCCGGTTCAAACTTGGTGAAGGTGAAGGCATCGACAAATTCCTCCAGCGGCACCCCGTATTGCAGGCCCACAGACACCGCGATGGCGAAATTGTTCATCATCGCGCGAAAGCCCGCGCCCTCTTTGTGCATGTCGATGAAAATCTCGCCCAGATTGCCACCGGCATATTCGCCCGTCCGCAGGTAAACCTTGTGCCCGCCGACAATCGCCTTTTGGGTATAGCCCTTGCGACGCTCGGGCATCTTTTCGCGGTGGCTTCTGACGCGCTCTTTGACAATGACCTTCTCGACCACCTTTTCCGCCAGCACGACGGCTTTTTCCGGGGGGGTGCCGGTCGCCAGCGTTTCCTCGGCCTCGTCATCATCCTCGACCAGTGCCGCCGCCAGAGGCTGGGACAGTTTTGATCCGTCCCGGTAAAGGGCGTTGGCCTTGACGCCGAGCCGCCATGATTCCTCATAAGCCCGCTGGCAGTCCCCGATAGTGGCACCGTTGGCCATGTTGATGGTTTTCGAGATTGCCCCCGAAATGAACGACTGCGCCGCGGCCATCATGTGAATATGGCTTTCCATCGACAACAGCCGCTTGCCCTTCTTGCCGCAGCGATTGGCGCAGTCGAACACGTGATAATGTTCGGGTTTCAGATGCGGCGCGCCCTCAAGGGTCATCGTGCCGCACACATGGTCATTGGCGGCGTCAATGTCGCTGCGGGTAAAGCCCAGATGCCGCAGAAGGTCAAAACCCGGATCATTCAGCTTGTCAGCGGGAATGCCGAGCGTATCCCGGCAAAACGCCTCGCCCAAAGTCCACTGGTTGAAGACAAAGCGGATGTCAAAGGCCGACGGCAGCGCGGCCTCGACCTTTTCGATCTGCGCCGGGCCAAAGCCGTGCCCGATCAGGGCGGCGTGGCTGATGGCCTTGCAGGTGCTGAGTGAACCATGGCCGACCGCATGAGCGATGATCTGTTCGATCTCTGCCGGGGCATAGCCCAGAGTGTCCAGCGCCGCCGGAACAGAGCGGTTGATGATCTTGAAATACCCCCCGCCTGCGAGCTTCTTGAACTTGACCAGCGCAAAGTCGGGTTCAATACCGGTGGTGTCGCAGTCCATCACCAGACCGATGGTGCCGGTAGGGGCAATCACGGTTGCCTGCGCATTGCGATAGCCGTGCCGTTCGCCAAGCTCCAGCGCCCGGTCCCAGGACGATTGCGCCAGCGACACCAGATGCGGGTCGGGGCAGTTTGCATGGTCGAGTGCCACCGGTTTGACCGACAGCCCCTCATATCCGTCCGTCCGGCCATAGGCGGCGTTGCGGTGATTGCGGATCACCCGCAGCATATGGCCTGCGTTCCGGTCATATCCGGCGAACGCGCCCAACTCACCTGCGATCTCGGCAGAGGTCGAATAGGCAACGCCGGTCAGAATTGCCGTCAGCGCGCCGCACAGCGCCCGGCCCTCCGGGCTGTCATAGCCATGGCCCATATTCATCAGCAGGCCGCCCAGATTGGCATAGCCCAGACCAAGTGTGCGGAAATCGTGGGACAGTTGGGCGATCTCTTTCGACGGGAACTGTGCCATGGTGACGGAAATTTCCAGCGTCAGCGTCCACAGCCGGGTGGCGTGCATATAGTCCTCGGCCTGAAACTTGCCGTCCTTCAGAAAGGCCAGCAGATTGACGGACGCCAGGTTGCAGGCAGTATCGTCCAGGAACATGTATTCGGAACAGGGGTTTGAGGCCCGGATCGCCCCGTCCTCGGGGCAGGTGTGCCAGGCATTGATGGTGTCGTGGAACTGGATGCCCGGATCGGCGCAGGCCCAGGCCGCATGACCGATCTGTTGCCACAGGTCGCGGGCCTTTACGGTCTTTGCGACCTTGCCGTCGGTGCGGCGCACCAGCCTCCAGTCCGCATCCTCTTTGACCGCCCGCAGAAAGGCATCGGTGACCCGGATCGAGTTGTTGGAGTTTTGCCCGGAAACCGTGGAATAGGCGTCGCTGTCCCAGTCCGTGTTGTAGACCGGAAACTCGATAGCGGAATAGCCCTGCCGCGCGTAATCCAGAACCCGCTTGACATAGGTTTCGGGAATGGCGCGTTTCTTGGCCTTGCGGATGGCGGTTTTCAGGGCGTGGTTTGTGGCCGGGTCATAGGCATCTTCCGGTTTGCCGTCCCATGTGCCGACCGCGGCAAAGATGTCATTCAGGCGCTCTTCGTGCATTTTTGAGCCAGCGACAATCGACGCCACTTTCTGCTCTTCGATGACCTTCCAGTTGATGAACTCTTCGATGTCCGGGTGGTCGGCATCACAGATCACCATCTTGGCCGCCCGGCGGGTGGTGCCGCCGGATTTGATCGCCCCCGCAGCCCGGTCGCCGATTTTCAGAAACCCCATCAGGCCAGAGGATTTGCCGCCGCCGGACAGGGCTTCGCCATCCGCGCGCAGCGACGAGAAATTGGTGCCGGTGCCGGAGCCGTATTTGAACAGCCGGGCCTCGCGCACCCACAGGTCCATAATGCCGCCATCCGAGACCAGATCATCCTTCACCGACTGGATGAAACAGGCATGGGGCTGGGGGTGCTCATAGGCGGATTTGGAGCGGGTCAGTTTGCCGGTTTTGTGATCAACATAGTAATGCCCCTGTCCCGGCCCGTCGATGCCATAGGCCCAGTGCAGCCCGGTGTTGAACCATTGCGGGCTGTTGGGGGCGGCGCGCTGAGTCGCCAGCATGTGGCGCATTTCATCGTAATAGGCGTGGGCGTCCCCGGCAGAGGAAAAACAGCCGCTCTTCCAGCCCCAATAGGTCCAGGCCCCCGCCAGACGGTCAAACACCTGCCGGGCCGAGGTTTCGCCGCCGGTGCGTTCGTCCTCGGGCAGTTTTGCCAGCGCCGCCTTATCGGCGACCGAGCGCCACAGAAATTCGGGCACGCCCTTTTCACGCACCTTTTTCAGACGCGCAGGCACGCCCGCCTTGCGGAAATATTTCTGGGCAATCACGTCAGAGGCCACCTGGCTCCAGCGTTCGGGGGTTTCCACCTCATCAAGCCGAAAGACGATAGCCCCGTCCGGGTTGCGAATCTCTGATGATGTGGTGGCGAACCCGATGTCCGCGTAGGCGTCTTTTCCCTGTTCGGTGAACCGTCTTTCGATCTTCATGCCGTTTTCTGCCTTGTCATGTGTTGCGTTTCATCCAGTGCCGTGCCGCGTCTGCCATGCCGCGCCTGTCGCGCCGGGGTGGGGTTCGGGCGGCGGCGCGCACCGGAAAACCGGCCCTTGCGCCAGACCCAAAGGCAAAGCCTCTCTGGCCCCATTCCACTATATATGGTAGCAGTTCGTTCGGCTCACACAAATTGGCGCAAAACCACCCCCGCAGTCAACCTCAAAATTCGGGAGTTTTGAATTTGTTTGGAGTTGACCCGGGCCGCGGCCCTTATGAGCCGGGGGCGGGGCGATTCACTCGAAGAGCGCGCCGTCCTCGTGGCGGGCGCTGTCTGCCGGACTGCTCGCGCGCCTGTGCCGAAGCGATGCCTGCCCTCTGCCCCCGGAATGGTCGGGACGGCAAGATTTGAACTTGCGACCTACGGTTCCCAAAACCGTCGCGCTGCCAGACTGCGCTACGCCCCGATCAGGCGCGTCTTATCCCGGCTTTCGGGGATTGAAAAGCCGAAACCGGCGCACCGGGCGGGCGCGGACGGGGCGCTTTTGCCGCCCCCGGCGCTTCCACCATAAAGGACTTCTGAATAATGGCGCATTGCTGGCCAAACTGTCCCGCCCGGCGGAACGCCGGGCAGCGCCTGCCTGCCCCCCCGGCAGGCGCTTTGAACGCCTCAATTTGTTGCAGAGTATGGGATTTATGGAAAATCCATCGCCAATGTAGACTTTCAAGAAAAGCGCCCGCCCAGGCAGGCGGCTGCCCGGCTCAGCCATATGCAGAGGTTTCTGTCCTCAATTCAGGGACATGCCCAGACAGCGCTGTCCTGCGGATAGGCGGGATGGCGCATTTCACTGCCCGGCCCGATGCCGTAAAGCTCTGCCAGACCGCCGTTGATCTCCAGCACCGTAAAAACATCGCCCGCCCCCTCAAGCGGCGTCAGGTCACCGGGAACGGCCCGCGAATGCAGGTTCAAAAGCCGCCCGGTCTGGTCAAAAAACAGGATGTCAAGGGATATGAGCGTATTCTTCATCCAGAAAGACGCGGGCTGAGGGTGCGGGTAGACAAACAGCATCCCCTCTCGCCGGGGCAAATGCGCAACGTGCATCAGGCCTTCCGCGCGTTCTGACGGATCGTCGGCGATCCTCACCTGAAAGGATATTTGCCCCCACTCGCCCCTGAGATGGACAGCGTTTTCGTCACATTCCCCGGCTTCCCCGGCGACGGCCACACCATACAAGCAAAGCAAAAGCAGCGCCGCACCCGCCAGCCGCAAAGACAACATCACTGATCCCGCCTGATTACTGATCCTGCTTGTGAAGCACCGCTTGTTCCCAGGATGTGACGCGCGTCGCCATGCGCCCGCGCTTGCCATCGACGACCCGTATACAAACGGCCTCGCCCGGTTGCAGATCAGCCAGCCCCGACCGGCGCAGAACCTCGACATGCACGAACACATCCTCGGGCCGCCCGAACACATTGGCAAAGCCGAACCCCTTGGCCTTGTCGAACCATTTCACCCGCGCCGGTTTCAGCTCCTCCTGGTCGCCTTCCTCGAACATATGGGAATCGATTTCCTCAAGAGAGCTTTCACCGATGTCGGGCGGCTCAATCCGATGCACGGCAACCGCCTGTGTGCCGCGCGTCGTCCGTTGGGTGCTGACCTCGATATACGCGCCGTCTGCGACCGAACTTTGCCCGAAATTTCGCAACACATTGGAATGCAGCAGAATATCCGGGCCTCCCTCTTCGGATACGACAAACCCGAACCCCTTCCCCGGATCAAACCACTTCACTTTTCCGCGAATGATTCGCTCTGCATCATTTTCATCTTCAGTCATCAATACCCACGCGCTTCGCCTGTCACAAATTGCTGTCCCTACACGCTCTTGTGCCACACGCACCGGCATTTGCAAGGAAAATTTAACATTCTGGTATCCCGATAGTTGACCTTACGTCACAATCAGGGGTTCAGGCGCTCCGTCTGCCATGTTTTTCCCGGTGCCGGGCGGGTCCAGCGGAACCGGTCATGCAGCCGGAAAGCCCCGTCAGCCCAGAACTCGATTTCACATGGCGTGATTCTGAAACCGCCCCAGAAGGGCGGGCGCTCTGGCCGTGTGCCGTGAAGTGCCGTGATCCGGGCAACCTCGGCCATCAGCGCCGCCCGTGACGCAAGCGGCTCTGACTGTCTTGAGGCCCACGCCCCCAGACGGCTTTTCAGCGAGCGGGAAGCATAATAGGCATCCGCCCGCGCGTCGTCTTCTCTCTCGACCCGGCCCCGGACGCGGATTTGCCGGCGCAGGGATTTCCAGTGCATGACGAAGGCCGCCTTGCCGGACTGTCCGATTTCGCGGGACTTGACGCTGCTATAGTTGGTATAGAATACAAAGCCGTCATCGCGGATGTCCTTCAGCAGCACCATCCGCACGTTCGGCATACCATCTGCATCGACGGTCGAGAGGGCGATTGCACCGGGGTCATTCGGTTCGCTTGCCCCGGCCTCTTTCAGCCAGCGCCGGGCGATCCCGAACGGGCAATCACCGGCGAATATCCCGGCACGATCCGTCACTGCACGCCCCCTTTCGGTTTCGCCATTTGCCGCCGCCTGCCATCACCTGTCGCCCTGGGCCGCGCCCTGTCCGTCGGCGCATGTCAGGCTTGCGGGCCTCTGATCAATGGCATAAACCTTCGCGCAGGAAAACCGTATTCCGAAGGGTGACGGATGTCGAACGGACTGATGGCGGGAAAGCGCGGCCTGATCATGGGGGTTGCGAATGACAGGTCAATCGCATGGGGCATCGCGAAAGCATGTGCCGCTCAGGGGGCAGAACTGGCCTTTTCCTATCTGGGCGATGCGTTCAGAAAGCGGGTTGCGCCTCTGGCCGGGCAGATCGGCGTCGAAACCCTGATTGATTGCGACGTTTCTGATCCGGCCTCTATCGACGCCGCTTTCGCCACCATTGACCGCACATGGGGGGGGCTGGATTTTCTGGTCCACGCCATCGGCTTTTCCGACAAGAACGAACTGCGCGGGCGTTACGTGGACACCAGCCCCGAAAACTTCCGCATCACCATGGACGTTTCGGTCTATTCCTTCACCGCGGTTGCGCAGCGCGCCGAAAGGCTGATGACCGATGGCGGGGCCATGCTGACGATGACCTATTACGGCGCAGAGCAGGTCATGCCCCATTACAACGTCATGGGGGTGGCCAAGGCCGCCCTGGAGGCAAGCGTAAGATACCTGGCCGAAGACCTTGGAAAGAAAGACATTCGCGTCAATTCCATCTCTGCCGGGCCGATCAAGACGCTGGCGGCCTCCGGCATCGGGGATTTCCGCTATATTATGAAATGGAATGAGCTGAACTCCCCCCTGCGGCGGAACGTGACCCAGGACGAAGTGGGCAAGTCCGCCGTCTATCTGCTGTCTGATCTCGGTTCGGGCGTGACCGGCGAAAACCTGCATGTGGACGCGGGTTATCACGTCGTCGGCATGAAGGCGGTGGACGCCCCCGACATCGCCACCACCTGACGGGCGGGTGGGCGACCGGGATGGGGCTGAAACTTCTGACCGAAAGGTGAACCATGACCGACCGGCTGCCGCACGAAAAAGGGTTTCATGTAAGCTGGGATCAGCTCCACCGGGATGCGCGCGCCCTTGCCTGGCGGCTTGACGGGTTCGGGCCGGTGGACGGGGCGTGGCGCGCCATCGTCGCCATCACCCGGGGCGGCATGGCTCCGGCAATGATCGTCAGCCGCGAACTGGACATCCGCATTGTCGATACGATCTCGGTCAAGTCCTATGATCACCAGACCCGATCAGAGGCGCGGGTGCTCAAGACCCCGGACGCGGACCTGACCGGCGACGGCGAGGGCATCGTGATCATTGACGATCTGGTGGACAGCGGCAAGACGCTGGAGGTCGTCCGCGAAATGTATCCGAAGGCGCATTTCGCCACCATCTATGCCAAGCCGAAGGGCCGCCCGCAGGTGGATACCTTTATCACTGAGGTCAGTCAGGACACATGGATTTTCTTTCCGTGGGACATGGCGCTTCAGTATGTGGAACCCTATCGGGGCGGGGATTGAGGGTGCCCGCGCCGGTGAACCCTCTGGTCGCGGCGACGGTCCCGCCGCCGGTGATGGAGGCGCGCCGCTGGCTGAAGGACATCCGCCCCGATCCGGAGCGGCCGCTTCTGAATGTCAGCCAGGCGGCCCCGGCGGCCCCCCCGCCCGAGGGCCTGCGGCAGGCCATTGCTGATGCGGCACTGCGACAGGACAGCGCCCATCTCTATGGCCCGGTGCTGGGGCTGCCGGAGCTACGCGAAGCATTGGCAGAACACTGGTCGCATCTTTACGGCGGCACGGTGGGGCCGGGGCAGGTGGCGATCACCCCCGGCTGCAATCAGGCGTTTGTGGCGGCCATGGCAACCCTTGCCCGCAGCGGGGAAGAGATCATTCTGCCGTCCCCTTGGTATTTCAATCATAAAATGTGGCTTGATATGCAGGGGGTCCGGGCCGTTCCGCTGATAACCGGCAATACTCTGCTGCCGGACCCGGAACAGGCCCGCGCCCTGATCACCCCGAAAACCCGTGCCATTGTGTTGGTGACCCCCAACAATCCCGGCGGCGTCGAATACCCCGCCCGGCTGCTCTCGGCCTTTGCAGAACTGTGCCGCGCGCACAACATCGCGCTGGTCCTGGATGAGACCTATCGGGATTTTCTGGGCCATGACGGACGCCCCCATGACCTGCTGGCCGATCCGGACTGGCATGATACGGTCATCGTGCTCTATTCCTTTTCCAAGGCTTACCGGCTGACGGGGCATCGCGTCGGGGCGATCATCGCGTCCGGGGCGCGGCTGGCCGAGGCAGAGAAATTCCTTGATACCGTGGCAATCTGCCCGGCGCAGCTTGGCCAGCACGGGGCGCTGTGGGGGATCCGGCATCTTGGCGACTGGTTGCGCGGGGAACGGGCCGAGATGCTGAGGCGGCGCGAGGCCATCGCCGGGGGGTTCCGGCGGCTCAACGGCTGGACACTCCTTGGCTGCGGCGCCTATTTCGCCTATGCCGAACATCCGTTCACAGCCCCGTCCGATGTGCTGGCCCGCGCACTGGTGCGGGAGGCAGGGGTGTTGCTGCTGCCCGGCACGATGTTCATGCCGGAAACCGACCCCGCCGGGGGCCGTCAGGTGCGCATCGCCTTCGCCAATATCGGCGAGGAACGGATTGATGAGCTTTTCCGGCGGCTCGCCGCCCTTGCCCCCGCACGGACAAGCGCCTAAGACGGGCCGGAATGTTTTAAGGGAGCCCGCCGATGTCGCGCAAAAGCGATCAGGATCAGCCCGCACGGAAATCGCACCGGTCTTTCACCCAGGTTGCCGTCTGGATCATCATTGCCCTGCTTATCGTCGGTCTCGGCGGTTTTGGCGTCACCCATTTCGGCTCTTCCATGCAGGCCATCGGGTCGGTCGATGACGAGGAAATCACCGTCAGTGAATACGCACTGGCGTTGCAGCAGGAATTGCGGGCGTTAGGGCGGCAGACCGGCGAGGCGGTTTCGCTGCAACAGGCCAATGCGCTGGCAGAGCTTGCCGGGGGCGAAAGCGTCTCGGAACAGGTGCTGACCCGGCTCTATTCAACCGCGGCGCTGGATGCGGAAGTGGGCAGAATCCCGGTGTCCGTCGGCGATCAGGCGGTGCAGAATCAGGTTGTCACCAACCCGACCTTTCAGGGCCTTGACGGGGATTTCGACCGAGAGGCGTATCGGCAGACCCTGCGCCGGAACGGGCTGAGCGAACGCGCATTTGAAGAGTTGATTCGCGAGGAAACCGCCCGTGCAATCCTGCAAGACGCGGTGACCGGCGGCACTGCTGCCCCGGCGCTGCTGACCGACACGCTGCTGAATCACGCGGCGGAGCGGCGGAGCTTTCGCTGGATCAGGCTGGAGGCGGGCGATCTGGCAGAGCCGGTTCCCGCCCCGTCCGAGGCCGATGTTCAGGGCTATTACGACGCAAATGCCGAGGCGTTCACCATCGGCGAAAAGAAGCGCCTGACCTATGTGTGGCTGACGCCGGACATGCTGCTCGAGACCATCGAAACCGACGAAGAGGCGTTGCAAACCCTGTATGAAGAGCGGATCGGGGAATATGTCCGGCCCGAGCGCCGGTTGGTCGAGCGTCTGGTGTTCGAGGATGAGGCTGCCGCCACCGCCGCCCATGACCGGCTGCTTGCGGATGACGATGTGTCGTTCGAGACCCTTGTTGATGAACGCGGCCTGTCCTTGCAGGATATTGACCTGGGCGACCTGACCCGTGAAGAGTTGGGTGACGCGGCGGAGGCGGTGTTTGCCCTGACCGAAAGCGGCGAGGTGACCGCGCCGCAGCCTTCGGAACTGGGCCCGGCGCTCTTTCGCATGAACGGCATCCTGAACGCGCAGGAAACCACTTTTGAAGAGGCCCGCGATGACCTGTTGTCCGAATACGCTCTTGACCGGGCGCGGCGGGTGATTGCGCAGAGCGCGTCCGGCATTGACGACCTGCTTGCGGGCGGCGCAACGCTGGAAGAGGTCGCCGATGAGACCGACATGGTGCTTGGCGGGATTGACTGGTCGGCAGAGGCCGAAGGCGAAATAACCGGATACCAGGAATTTCGTGCGGCGGCGCAGGGCGTGGATGAGGACGCCTTTCCCGAACTGGTGGAGCTTGACGACGGCGGGTTGTTCGCGCTGCGGCTTGATGAAATCATCCCGCCCGTGCTGCAACCGCTTGACGATGTGCGCGAGCAGGCGACAGACCTGTGGACGCGCGAGGAAACCCGGAACCGCCTGAGTGATCGCGCCATGGACATCGCCGGGCAGATCGACGACGGGGCAGAGATGGATACTTTCGGCCTGACGGTGCGCGAGGAAACCGAGCTGACCCGCAGTGCCTTTGTCGAGGAAGCCCCGCCGGGGTTCCTGTCTGAGGTGTTCGGGATGGCAGAGGGCGAGGCGCGCGGCATCCCGGCAGACGACATTTCCGCCGTCGTGGTGCTGGATACGATCCTGCCGCCGGACGCCGAAAATCCCGACACCGTGGCGCTGTCTGACGCGCTGGAGAGCAACGTCGTGCGGGGTTTGGAGCAAGACCTGTTCGAGGCCTATGTGCAGGCCCTGCGGCAGCAGTCGGACATCCGCAGGGATCAGTCCGCGATCAATGCCGTGAACGCCCAGTTTCCCTGAGCGCCGCCGTGGAACTCGGGCCTTCGTTCAGCGCCTTTGAGGCCGCCTATTCCCAGGGGCGCAATCAGGTCGTCTTTGCCCGGCTCGCCGCCGATCTGGATACCCCGGTCAGCCTGATGCTGAAACTTGCCGGGGCCGGGAAGGACAGTTTCATCCTCGAATCCGTCACCGGCGGAGAGACGCGGGGGCGCTATTCGATCATCGGCATGAAGCCCGATATTATCTGGGAGTGCCGGGGCAATACCGTGCGGATCAACCGTCAGGCCCGATTCGACCCGCAGGCGTTCGGGGCCGTGGCCGAAGACCCCCTGACCTCTCTGCGCGCGCTGATCGGGGAAAGCCGGATTGACATGCCCGAAGACCTGCCCGCCGCCGCCGCCGGGCTGTTCGGCTATCTCGGCTATGACATGATCCGGCTGGTCGAGCATCTGCCCGATGTCAACCCTGACCCGCTCGGCCTGCCCGACGCGGTGCTGCTGCGCCCGTCGGTTGTTGCCGTGCTTGATGGGGTCAGGGGGGATGTGATCGTCGTCGCCCCCGCCTGGGCCGGGCAGGGATTATCGGCCAAGGCCGCCCACGCTCAGGCCGCCGAACGGGTGATGGACGCCATCCGCGATCTGGAGCGGGCGGCGGGCGGCCAGTCGCGCGGCATGGGCACGAAAGCAGACCCGGGGCCGCTGGCATCGAATATCACCCCAAAGGGCTATCGGCAGATTGTCGAAAAAGCCAAGGCGTATATCCGCGCCGGGGACATCTTTCAGGTGGTTCCGGCGCAGCGGTGGTCGCAGGATTTTCCCCTGCCGCCGTTTACGCTCTACCGCTCTTTGCGCCGCACGAACCCGTCGCCGTTCATGTTCTTCTTCAATTTCGGCGGGTTTCAGGTGGTGGGGGCGTCGCCGGAAATTCTGGTGCGGGTGTTTGGCAGAGAGGTGACGATCCGTCCGATTGCCGGAACCCGCCCGCGCGGGGCCGGGCCGGGCGAAGACAGCGCGCTGGCCGACAGCCTTCTGGCCGACAAAAAGGAACTGGCCGAACATCTGATGCTGCTTGATCTGGGGCGCAACGATGTTGGCCGGGTCGCCAGGGTCGGCACCGTCCGCCCGACCGAAAAATTTGTCATCGAGCGTTACAGCCATGTGATGCACATTGTTTCCAATGTGGTGGGGGAGCTGGCCGAGGGTCAGGATGCGCTTTCGGCGTTTCTGGCCGGGATGCCCGCCGGGACGGTTTCCGGAGCGCCCAAGGTGCGCGCGATGGAGATCATTGACGAGCTGGAACCGGAAAAGCGCGGTATCTATGGCGGGGGGTGCGGGTATTTCGCCGCCAATGGCGATATGGATATGTGTATTGCTATGCGGATGGCGGTTGTGAAGGACGCAAGGCTGTATACCCAGGCGGGCGGGGGCGTCGTTCACGACAGCGACCCCGAGGCCGAGTATCA
>JPPB01000088.1 GCA_001483205.1 alpha proteobacterium 3107 | reverse complement strand
CATCCGGGTATTCCGGGCCATGGGCGGTAAAGCCGAGGCGCTCATAAAAGGCGATGGCATGGGTCTGGGCGCTGAGCGTCGCGCGTCTGATCCCGGCCCGGCGGCGCAACGCGCCAATGCAGCCGTGCATCAGCGCCGCGCCGATCCCGCGCCCGCGATGGTCTTTCAGCACACAGAAACGGCCGATCTTTCCCGTATCCCCCGCAATCAGGATGCGCGCGGTGCCGACGGGGGTTTCGTCCGCCCACGCAATCAGGTGCAGCGCCGCCCCGTCGCGCCCGTCGATCTCTTCGCTTTCCGGCACGCCCTGTTCCCTGATGAACACCGTTTCCCGGATTGCCCGGCAGGTGCCGATGTCGCGGGTTTCCCCGATTCGCACTGTCATGCGAAATACTCCCGCAGGATGCGCGTGTAGACGGCTTTGAGCTGGTGAATCTGGGCAATTTCCACCCGTTCATCGACCTCGTGCATGGTGGCGTTGACAAGGCCGAACTCGACCACCGGGCAGTGATCCCGGATGAAGCGCGCATCAGAGGTGCCGCCGGAAGTTGATTGCTCCGGTGTTTGTCCGGTCTCATGCCGCACGGCGCGCGACACAAGGTCGGTGAAGGGGCCGGGGGGGGTGAGAAAGCTCTCGCCCGAAACCCTGGTTTCCATTTCGACCCCGACGTTGAAGCGGGCGGCAACCGCGTCTGCCTCTGCCCGCAGCCAGGTGATCAGCCCGGCAGAACTGTGGGCGTCGTTGAAACGGATATTCAGCACCGCGCGGCACCGGGCCGGGATGACATTTGCAGCGGGGTTGCCGGTGTCGATGGTGGTGATCGCCAGCGTTGACGGGTCGAAATGCGGGGTGCCGTTGTCCAGCGTGTGAGAGGCCAGCCGGTCCGTCAGGCGCGCCATGGCAGGCAGCGGGTTCCGGGCGTTCTGCGGATAGGCGGCATGGCCCTGTGTGCCCGTCACCACCAGGCGCACGGTCATCGAGCCGCGCCGCCCGATCTTGATTCTGTCGCCCATATGTGCGGCGCAGGTGGGTTCACCGACAAGGCAGACGCTCATCGCCTCGCCCTCTGCGCGCATCCGGTCGAGCAGGGCCACGGTTCCGTCGGTTGCCTCGCCTTCCTCGTCGCCGGTGATGGTCAGGATGATCGCACCGTCGGGGGGGGTGTCGCGGACGAAATCGACCGCGGCGGCGGCAAAGGCGGCAACGCCGGATTTCATATCGGTTGCGCCGCGCCCCCAGAGCAGGCCGTCTTTTTGCGTCGCCGCGAAGGGATCGACCGACCACGCAGAGGCGTCGCCCGCAGGCACCACATCCGTGTGGCCGTTGAAACCAAAGGTGCGGGGGTGGGCCTTTGGCCCCCAGCGGGCAAAGAGGTTCGCCACCCCGTTGCGGTCCGCACGGTAACAGGTGAACCCGGCCCCGGAGAGGAGCGCCTCCAGCAACACCAGCGCGCCGCCCTCTTCGGGTGTAACCGAGGGGCAACGGATGAGTTCAGCCGTCAGGTGCAGAGGATCGACGGGTGAAGGGTTGGGGGCGGGGATGGTTCCGGGCACGGGCGCTGCACTCCTTTGCCGACAGCGTTACCGCCTTCCCGGTCGCTCTGCAACGGCGGATCAGCGCCGGTGGTTGCGGGGGGCGATGATCTGTGCAGAGAGACCTCTGGTATGGTGGCGCGTCCGTGGCCAGCCGTTCGCCCGGCAACCGGTATAAGGGGGAAAGCCTTCTGTATAGTGGTGCATCGGTCACCAACCGTCCCGCCCGGTCACAAGACCGGGCCGCGCGTCATTAGGCTCCGCCCGTTCGGCCCTGAAAGAGACCTCTGCATAATAGCTCAGCCGGGCAGCCGCCTGCCTGGGCGGGCGCTTTTCGCGGCAGTCCAAATTGGCGATGGTCTTGCCATAAAACCCATACGTTCCAACATGTTGAGACGTTTTGAGCGCTTGCCGGGGGGTGAGGCCAGTCTTGGAAACGGTCCGGGGGACCGTTTCAGGGCCGAACGGGCGGAGCCCTAAGGCGCTGCCCGGCGTTCCGCCGGGCCGGTCGCTGCCCTCTGTTCTGAAGTCCCGCCCCTTCGTCCCGGTGCCCGCCCGGTCGCAAGACCGGGCCGCGCCGTCTCACCCCTCAATGGGGTGAACGGCGCGCGCCCCCCTGAGCGGGCAAGCCGCGGCCTTTCGGGATGTTCGCAAATCTGTCCCGGCAAAGCGTTTGCCACTTGTGCCCTGACAGGATCAGAACCGCAGCCCGAGGCAATTTCACCCCGTCAGGCCATCCCGCCGTTTCATACCGAAGACCTCTGTATAATGGCGTATCCGCAACCAATCCGTCCCGCCCGGTCGCAAGACCGGGCCGCGCCCGCCCCGCCCCATGGCGGGCGCTTCGCTTCCGTCGGGCCGGGCGCTGCCCTCTGTTCTGAAGTCCCGCCCCTTCGTCCCGGTGCCCGCCCGCTTGCGGGCAGGATCAGCGCCGACGGTCGCGGCGCGACGACGCCGGTTGAAAGGCAATGCCGACATGGGCCTGACAATAGGGTTTGCCCGGCTGCGCGGCCAGCCCGCAGAACCAGAACTCATCCGTCGCCGGGTCACCGACCGGCCATTTGCAGGTGCGTTCGGTCAGCTCCATCAGGCTCAGCTTCCTTGCCGTCTTCTCGACCTCGCGCACCGATGCCAGCGCCTCGGGGCTGATCTCGTTGGCCGAGGGCTGCGGGGGCAGGGGTTGACCGGCGGGCACAATCGTCTTGCGCAAGGGCGTCACCACCGCCACCGGGGAGGCAGTTTCCGCAGGCTTTGCCTCAGCCGGTCGGGCGGCACCCGCCCTTGCCGCATCGGGCTTTGCCCCCTTGTCCTTTGCCTCGGGTTTCGGCGCAGTGCCCGCGCCCCGGTTGGACAGCCCCAGACGATGCACCTTGCCGATCACCGCATTGCGGGTGACCCCCCCCAGCGTCTTGGCGATCTGGCTGGCCGACTGGCCCTCGATCCAGAGTTTCTTCAGCGTCTCGACACGCTCATCGGTCCATGGCATGTGCTTTTCCCACCTGACTGCGGCCCCAACCGGCGATTCCCGCCGGGCCGCATGAAAAATTTCGCCCGCCTATTCTAATCATGGTGAAAAAGGATACAAGAACCCAGGCGCAAAAAGCCGCCGACAGGAAAGACACCGATGCCAATGCCGACACCGACGACCGATCAGACCCCGCCCGCCGTAACAGACACCGTAAACTGGATCGGGCTTTATACGCTTGCCCGGCGAGAGACCCAGAGGTTCCTCGCCATCTGGAGCCAGACCCTGCTTGCGCCTCTGGTCACGGCGGGGATGTTCCTGACCATCTTCACCCTTGCCATCGGCGCACGGCGCGCGGATGTGGCGGCGGTGCCGGGGACGGATATACCCTTCATCGCGTTCCTGTTTCCGGGCATTCTGGTGATGACGGTGATTCAGAATGCGTTCGCCAATTCGTCGTCATCGATTGTCGTCTGCAAGGTGCAGGGCAATATCGTCGATACGCTGATGCCGCCGCTGTCGGCGACAGAGCTGGTTCTGGGCTATGCGGCGGGCGGCGTGTTGCGGGGGATGGTGGTGGCGGCGGCCATCTGCCTGGTGGCGATGCCGGTTCTGGGGCTGTCGGTTGCGCATCCGGCATGGGCGCTGGTCTTTGTGCTTCTGGGATCGGCGTTTATGAGCGGGCTGGGGATTGTCGCCGGCATATATGCCAACAAGTTTGACCAGATCGCGGCGATCACCAATTTCATCGTCATGCCGCTGTCGTTTCTGTCGGGGGCGTTCTATTCGATCCAGGTTCTGCCGCCGGTTCTCCAGACCCTGAGCCGGGCCAACCCGGTTTTCTATCTGATTGACGGGGCGCGCTATGGGTTTATCGGTCAGTCCGATGCGTCGCCGTGGACGGGGCTGGCGGTGTGTGTGGCCTCGGTGCTGGTGGTGTTCGGGCTGTCCTGGGCGATGTTCCGGAGCGGCTATCGGCTGAAGGCGTGAGGCCCCGGCGGGGGGGGCGTCACAGGCCGCTTATAAAGGCATCTGCATAATAGCATATCGACAGCCAAACAGCCCGCCCGGCGGAACGCCGGGCAGCGCCTGCCCCGCCCGATGGCGGGCGCTTTGCACCCGCCGGGCCGGGCGCTGCCCTCGCCATTGTTGTGAAACCCGTCACCCATACCCCCGCCAGCCCCGGACATCATGCAGAGGTCTTGGGGGCAGGTCACCACACCCGGCCTTATCCGCGGGTAAGTCACCACACCCGGCCTTATCCGCGGGTAAGTCACCAC
>JPPB01000087.1 GCA_001483205.1 alpha proteobacterium 3107 | reverse complement strand
TCGCCTCCAGCCACCCGAAAAACCCCGCATCCCCCAACAGGGCGTATTT
The DNA here is from genome assembly GCA_001483205.1 of alpha proteobacterium 3107. Taxonomy (GTDB): domain Bacteria; phylum Pseudomonadota; class Alphaproteobacteria; order Rhodobacterales; family Rhodobacteraceae; genus 3107. The sequence goes on along the minus strand of JPPB01000087.1, from coordinate 4,232 downwards.
CACCACCTCGCCATACCCGGCAAGAAACGCGCGCCCCGGCAATGTGTTCAGCGCGCTGATGTCCGCCAGCACCAGCGAAGGCTGATGAAAGGCCCCGATCAGGTTCTTGCCCTGGGGCGCGTTGATGCCGGTCTTGCCGCCCACCGCGCTGTCCACCTGAGCAAGCAGCGTGGTCGGGATTTGCACATACCGCACCCCCCGGCGCAGAACCGCCGCCGCGAAACCGGCCAGATCACCGATCACGCCGCCGCCAAGAGCAATCACAAGACCGCCCCGTTCGACCTTCTGCTCCAGCAGCCAATCGACCGAGCGGATCAGTTCCGGCCAGCCTTTCGTGGCTTCGCCTGTCGGCAGGACCAGCGCCTGCATCCCGATGCCCGACGCCGCCAGCGCCTGCCTGAGCGGTTCCAGATACAGCTCTGCCACCGTCCGGTCGGTCAGCACCGCCACGCCGGACCGGGGGCCTGTGAGCGGCGCAATCTCGGCCCCGGCCCGCGCGATCAGGCCGTCCCCGATGCGGATGTCATAGGCCCTTTCCGCCAGGTCTACCCGAAGCGTCTGAATCATCCGGCCCCTTCCCTCAATAGATCATCCCGTGTGCGCAGGGTGCGAATCACCGCCGCCGCCGTGTCAGCGACAGAGTGACCAGCCTGCGCATCAACAACCAGTTCCGCCTCTGCATAGACCGGCGCGCGCTGTTTATGAAGCCGCAACAGCGTCCCGAAAGGATCGGCGGTGCGCAACAGCGGGCGGGTGTCCTTGTGCCGCACCCGCGACCACAACAGCAGCGGATCGGCCCTCAGCCACAGCGACACCCCCTTGTCGCGGATCAGGGCGCGGTTCTGCCGTTCAAGGAACGCACCACCGCCGACCGAGACAACCCCGCAGTCGCCTTCCAGCAGGCGCGCGATCAGCAGGCTTTCCCGTTGGCGAAAGAACGCCTCTCCGTCGCGGGCGAAAATCTCGGCGATGGTCCTGTTGGCGGCGCGCTCGATTTCCTCGTCGGAATCGTGGAACGGCACGGCAAGGGAGGCCGCCACTGCCTTGCCGACGGCGGTCTTGCCCGCGCCCATCATGCCCACCAGAATGAGCGTCTTTTGCAGTGTCAGGGTCATAACGGCACTGTTCCGCCCGAAAAATCCTTCACATGCCGAATGGCGTAATCCCGCACGAAAGGCTATATATATGTTCAGCACGGGCGTCGAGAGCGCACCGGCAAGCGGCAGAAAAAGGCAAAGGCGGTGAAATGAGGCTTTTTCTGAGATTTCTGATGTTGCTGATCCTGTTCGGGGCGGTCGGGCTGATCGGGTTTGCGTATCTGGGCGAGCTGGCCCCCGAAAGCCGGGAAGCCGTCACGCCGGTCACGCTTGATGCGGAATGAAGCCTGACGGGATGGAATTGGGTTCAGGTTCCGGCCACCGGGCCGTTTCCGGGACGGGCCTCACCCCTCAATGGGGTGGACGGTGTGCGCGTCCCCTGCAAAGACCTCTGCATAATGGCCGAGCCGGGCAGCCGCCTGCCTGGGCGGGCGCTTTTCCTGATATTCCACATTGGCGATGGTCTTGCCATAAAATCCAAACGCTTCAAAAGGCTGAGACGTTCAAAGCGCCTGCCGGGGGGCAGGCAGGCGCTGCCCGGCGCTTCGCCGGGCGGGGCATTTGGGGGGCGATGCACCCTTATGCAGAGGTCTCTTCAAAGGTCATATCAGGCATGTTCATCGCCGTTGCCCTCGCCGGGCAGGGCGCATCTGCGGCCTCGCCGATGTCGGCAATCGACTGGCTGTCAGAGACGGTTGCCGAAGACCCCCAGACCACCCCGGCGCGCCCGGAGGCCGCAGACACCGGGGCGGGGGATGTCACGGTCCGGCCGCTCGGCACCCTGTCGCCCGACGCGGCAGGTTTTGCGCCCTCGTCCCTGACCGGCCTGCCCGCAAACCTGTGGCGCGGCGGCGAAACCCGGCAAATCACCGCCCTGATTGCCGAAGCAACCACCGACTCCCTGCCCGCGATCACCCGGCTCCGGCATGAGGTGCTGATGGCAGAGGCCGCCCCGCCCGCCGGGGACGGTGACGCGCTGTTGCTCGCCCGCATTGACGCCCTGATCGCTACCGGCGCACTCGATGCGGCCCGCGCGGTGCTGGAGCGCGCCCGCCCCGACAGCCCTGCCCTCTTTCGCCGCCGGTTCGACATCGCCCTGCTGACCGGCACAGAGGCCGCCGCCTGCGACCGGTTGCGCGAAAACGGCGGCCTTGCGCCCGACTACCCGGCGCGCATCTTCTGCCTGGCCCTGAACGGCGACCGGCCCGCCGCCGCCCTGACCCTGAATGCGGCGAACGCGCTGCACCTGATCGGGCCGGATGAATATACGCTGATGGCGCGCTTTCTGACCCCGGAGCAGGATAAGGCCGGGCCTGCCCCCATCCCTGCCCTGTCCGGGACGCCGACCCCGCTTCTGTTTCGCCTTCACGAGGCATTGGGTGAGGGCTTTGCCACCCAGACCCTGCCCCGCGCCTTCGCCCATGCCGATCTGCGCCCGGTTGCCGGGTGGAAGGCACGGCTGGAGGCCGCCGAACGGCTGGCGCGATACGGCGCGATCTCGCCTGAGCGGCTGTTGGCCGTCTATTCCGAACGCGCGCCTGCGGCCTCGGGCGGGGTGTGGGAGCGCGTGGCGGCCCTTCAGCGGTTCGCGCGCGCGTCAGAGCAGGGGGACAGCGGGCGCGCCGCAATGCAGCTTCCCCGGTTGCGCGCCCTGATGCGCGGGGCCGGGCTGGAGCATATACTGGCCGCGCTCTATGCCCCCCGACTGGCGGATTTTGCCGATGCCGCGCCGCCCGCCGCCCGCGCCACGGCCTTTGAACTGGCATTGCTGTCGGCGGAACATGCGCACCTTGCGCCTGCATTCGGGGCGATGACCCGCCCGCGCGACCGGTTTCTGCAAGCCCTTGCAACAGGCCGTCCCTTGAGCATATCCCCGCCCGCAACCCCGGACCTTCAGGCGGTGCGGGACGGCTTTGACGGCGACAGCCCGGCGCTCGAATACCGGCTGCTGTTGCGCGACGACCGGGCGGGCGAGGCAATCCTGACCGCCGCACGGGATTTCACCGCGGGCCTTGACGGCGATCTGGCGCTGATCTCGCGGGCGCTGCGGCTGTTCCGGGCTGTCGGCCTTGAGGACACCGCGCGCCGGGCGGCCCTGCAATTCCTGATTTCGGGCGCGCAGGGATGACCGCCGCGCAACACTGGATTTCCGCCTTTCTGGAGGCACTGTCCGCCGATCTGGGCGCGTCCGGCAACACCCTGCTCGCCTATGGGCGCGACCTGCGGCAGTTTGATGACTGGCGGCAGGCACAGGGCCTGCGGTTCGAGACGCTGGCCCAGGGGGACATCGAGGCATATCTGGTCGCCTGCGATGCCGGGGGGCTGTCCCGCGCCACCCGCGCCCGCCGCCTGTCGGCGATCCGACAGTTGTTCCGCTTTGCCTTTGAGGAAGGTTGGCGCGCGGACAACCCGGCGCTGCGGCTTCGTGGCCCCGGAGGGGGCGGCAAACTGCCCGGCACGCTCAGCGAGGCCGAAGTCGCCGCGCTGCTGAAGGCCGCCCGCGCCCATGGGCGAACCGGGGCCGAACGCCTGCGCACCGCCTGCCTGATAGAGCTGATCTATGCCACCGGTCTGCGGGTCAGCGAGCTGGTCAGCCTGCCGGTTGCCGCGGTCCGGGGGAACCCGCGCATGGTGCTGGTGACGGGCAAGGGCGGACGGGAGAGAATGGTGCCCCTGTCGCCGCCTGCCCGTGAGGCGCTGATCGCCTGGCTGGCCGAACGCGACCGGGCAGAGGCGCGCGCGCGAGAAGGTGGCAAACCTGCCTCGCGCTTTCTGTTTCCGTCGGGCGGCAAATCCGGGTGCCTGACCCGACAGTTCTTCTTTCAGTTGGTGAAATCGGTTGCGCTGGAGGCCGGGGTGAACCCTGCCCGTGTCACCCCGCATGTGCTGCGCCATGCCTTCGCCACCCATTTGCTGGCTCATGGGGCGGATTTGCGGACGATCCAGGCGCTTCTGGGGCACGCCAGCCTGACGACGACCGAGATTTATACCCATGTGATGGAGGAACGCCTGCGCGAGCTGGTCGAGACCCGCCACCCACTTGTCCGCCGCACGGACCGGGACGGGGGGCGGGCGCTCCGGCGGGGCGACAAGGTGCCGGAATGAGGCGTGGATGGGGGGTGTGGCAACAGTATG
>JPPB01000086.1 GCA_001483205.1 alpha proteobacterium 3107 | reverse complement strand
CACCGCATCGCCTATCTGATCCGGGTGCGCCGGGAAGACCCGCGCGGCATTCTGGTTCTGACCTACAACCGTCATGCGGCGGCTGAAATACGCGAGCGGCTGAAACTGCTGATCGGCAATGATGGTGCGCCGGTGACGGTCTCGACCTGCCACGCGCTTGCCATGCGTCTTGTCGGGGCGAGTTTTGCGGGCAGGTCCGGCACCGCCACGGAACAGGATTTCGAGGCAATCATACGGGAAGCCGTGCGTCTGTTGTCCGGCGAAGGCCTGTCCAGATCAGAGGCCGACGCCCTGCGCGATACGCTCATAGAGGGGTATCGCTGGATTCTGGTTGATGAATATCAGGACATCGGGGCCGAGGAATATGCGCTTGTTGCCGCTGTCGCCGGGCGGTCGATTGACGACCCGGAGATGAAGCTCAGCCTGTTCGCGGTGGGGGATGATGACCAGAACATCTATGCGTTTGCCGGGGCCTCGGTCAGGTTCATCCGCAAATTTGAACAGGACTATGCGGCGCGGCCCAAATTCCTGACCGAAAACTACCGGGCGACGCGGATGCTGATTGAGGCCGCGAACCACGTCATTGCCCCGGCGCGCGACAGAATGAAACGCGACCACGATATTCGGATCAATGCAGGCCGGAAACATGGGGCCGCCGGGGGCGCGATGGCGGTGCATGATCCGGTTTCCCGTGGCCGTGTTCAGCTCTTGCAGGTTCGGGACGAAACGGCGCAGGCTGTGGCGGCAGTGGATGAGCTTTACCGCCTTTCGCAGGTCGTCCCCGGCTGGTCCTGGGCCAAAACAGCGATCATCGCCCGAAAGTGGCGGTTTCTCGAACCCGTCCGGTCGTATGCAGAGGCAAAGGGCATTCCGGTCAGGCTCGCCAGTGACAGCGCCCCGACCCTGTGGCGGTTGCGCGAGATGCAGGATTTTGTCGGGCGGGTCAGAGAGCACCGGACAGAGCTTTTGTCGCTTGAGGAACTGGTCGCGATCCACAACGAACTGCCCGCAAACAAATGGTCCGACCTCATCATGCAGGGTGTGCTGGCGTGGAACCATGAACTGGCCGGCAAGCCCGCTCCGGCCCCTGACATCATCGAATGGTTTGCGGAATGGTCGCAGGACATGCGCGGTTTGCAAAACGGGCTGATGCTGCTGACGGCACACCGCGCCAAGGGGCTGGAATTTGATCACGTCATTGCGCTTGATGGCGGGTGGGGGCCGAGGCCCGACTCGGGCAAAGAAGACCCCGACGCGCCGCGCAGGTTGTTCTATGTCGCGATGACACGGGCGCGACAGAGCTTTGCCGCGCTGGCGATGGGGCGGCATCGTTTTCTGGATGCCGCCGTCAACGCTGATCTTCTGGTGCGCGAGCCGCATATCGACCCCGCAACGCGGGCGCTGTGCGATAAGCGATACCAGACGACGAATCTCAAGCTGGTCTATCTGTCGTTCGCGGGCAGGTTGCCGGAAAACGCCCCGTCCCTTGCGGCCCTCAGAAATGCGGATGTGGGCGACCCTGTTACGCTGTCTGCTGAAAGGGGCGGGTGGACTGTCAGGGACAGGAACGGGTTTGCCATCGGAAAAATGTCCCAGTACTATGCGCCGCCTGAAGGGGCCACGTTCCTTTCCGGTCAGATCGGGGCGATGCTCCGGTGGCGCAGGTCTGACAGTCGTGAAGAGTATCAGAGCGGGATCAGACGCGATGAGTGGGACACGGTATTGCCCGAGTTTGTGTTTCAAACGACCTCTGGATGATGGCTGAACCGGGAAGCCGCCTGCCGGGGTGCAGGCAGGCGGCTGGTCTCTTGAGCAAGTTTCGCTTGAAGTGGGGCGCGACAAATGTCAGATTGCAGGTGTCTACGCTGGTTCTCTGACGGGGCCGCGCCCCTATGAAGCCACCACGAAAGCCGGTTCCCTAAGGGGGCCGGTTTTCTTGTTCTCCCCTACGGTCAGGTTGTTACCTGGGTGGCATCCCGCAGGGGTTGTTACGGTCTGGTCATTGTTAGTCACCTCCTTTCGGGGCGGATGTGCCCCAATAACCTAGACTGAGAAGCAGGTCAAGAGAAAAACTGTTCTATCTCTCTCAAAATCCCCGAACACTGGATCGCATCAGCCGAACAGCCGCCCATCTGAGATAGTTTGGAGGATTAGGAAAGCATCGTATGGCACAAACACCGAACGGATGGTTTGATTACTGACATAACAATATGCAAAAGCCTTTGATTTAGTCAAATCAGAGAATTTGAATATTATATAACTTCTCTATTGCTCTTATTGCTCAATCGTGCTATTTGCTTTTTCGGAAATCAAGAGAGTTTCCATCAGCAGGAGCGATTCCATGAGCAACAAGCCAATTCACAGCCCGTCCTACCCAAGCCTGTCGCTTGAAGCGTGCATCAACCACACTAGGAAGATTGAGGAATCATACCGAACCAGCGCCGTCGACAGGAAAGATGCCGCAAACCTGATGGGGTATTCCAGCCTCAGCGGCCCCGCAGGCACGGCGCTGGCTGCGTTGGCTTCTTACGGCTTGGTCGAGAAGGCGGGCAAAGGAATGCTGCGCGTAACGCCCCTTGCGGTGTCAATTATTCACCCGCAGTCGGACAGCGAGCGCAAGAAGGCACTTTTTGAGGCCGCGCAAACTCCAAAACTGTTTCGGGATATTCGCGAACAGTTTCCGGACCTTTCTGTGCCGCCAGAGCAGGGAGTGAAAACACATCTGAATCGCGCGGGCTTTAATCCCAACTCAGTGCCAAAGGCTGTCAAGGCATTCTTGGATACGGCTCGCTTTGTTGAGCAACTGGGGAAACCCGAAAGTCATGTTCCTGACAGTGGCGACGATGTAGAATCCGACCCACCGGACGATGAAACGCAGCAAACCGGAACAAACAGCCCTTCGGCAATCCCGCCAGAAGATACGATCCAGAAGGAACTGCCCCCGGCTACAGGTCAACGGAAGGCAGTATTCCCGGTGTCGGAGGGCGATGTCACTTTTCTGTTCCCTGATGGCATGACTGAGGAAGGCATCGAAGAACTTGAGGCGTATTTGGCGGTTTTCCTGAAAAAGGCAAAGCGTAAAGCCGCTGAAAACTGACGGGCAAAGGCGGGGTATTGTCCCCGCCTTTTCGCTTTCCTGGTTAGGTCTCGCGTAGGTTAGCCGCCGAGCTACAATCCCGGCGCGTGGCCCCCCTGCTACCGAACGGGGGGCCGGAACGGACCGGTTGACTGGCCAACCACCAGCTCGGCCTCAAGCAGCCGGGAGCGGGGCACCCCCGCCCCGCCGCCCTGCGCGATGATCTCGAGCAGCATTTTGGCGGCCATCAGCCCGGCGGCCCGCACCGACGACCGCACGGCAGTGAACGGCGGCGCATCGCCCGCATTGCGAAAATAGGACAGATCGTCATCGAAGGTGACAACCGACACGTCCCGCCCCATCCTGAGGCCGCGCTCTTCAATCGCCCGGCGCGCGCCGATCGCCGGTATCAGGGAAGACACCAGAAAGGCCGTGGGCGGGCCGGGACCGTCAAGCAGACGGCCAGCGGTCGCATGGCCATAGGTCTCGGTCATCTCGTCATGGGCGATCAGCGCCGGATCAACGGGAATGCCGCGCTCTTGCAGGGCCTGCTCATAGCCGCTGCGACGGCGGGTCGCGAAATCCATCGCCTCGCCCCCGTTCAGCAGCGCCACCCGCCGGTGTCCGAGATCCAGCAGGAATGCGGCGGCGCGAAAGAAGGCGCGGCGGTTGTTCACATCAAGCCAGTTATAGCCTTCGTCAATGCCGCTCGACCGGCCATGAACCACACAGGGCAGGCCGAGCGTGTTGAGCAGGCCGATCCGGCTGTCGGAAACCGAAGGGCCGTGCAGGATGACGCCATCCACCGTGCCCCGCCGCGCCAGATCACGATAGGCGCGCTCTTCGTCCTGATCGGGCACGATGGACAGGAACAGGTCATACCCGGCGGTGGCGTATGCCTCTGACGCGCCAGCCAGAAAATCGGCGAAGATCGGGTTGACAAGCTCGTGCTTGGTCGAGACCGGCAGGACATGCCCGATGGCCAGTGACCGCCCGGTGGCCAGGCTCTTGGCCCGCGTGTTGGGGCGATAGTTCCAGGCCGCCGCGGCCTCGCGCACCCGTCGGCGGGTGCGTTCGCTGACCTCGGGATAGCCGTTCAGCGCCCGGCTGACGGTGGTGGGCGACAGACCCAGACGGCGGGAGAGTTCTTTCAGGTTCATGGGCGGCGGAGGTGCCAAAGCGATTTGATTTTCACGGGGTGACGATAGGCGAGACAGCGCGCCCGTGTCAAAGAATGATGTGACGGTGCAGGTATTTTTCGGCGATAAATACGGCTTTCCCCGCATCCTGCAAAAAACTGAATTGACAATCGGGCGCGACTCAGCAAAGATCACATTTATCCAAAGCGCTTTGAAAAGGCTTTCCGACAAGCCCCGCAACAGGCGCGTGAATGATTGATCAGGGGAGGACTTGATGAAAAACGCACTCCATGCGGGCATGGCTGCCCTTCTCGTATCGACAACCGGCGCGCTTGCCGATGGCCATCTGGTCTTTGCTCCGGGCGAAGGCCCGTTTGACTGGGCCGGGTATGAAGCCTGGGCCGCCGATGCGCCGGACCTCAGCGGCCAACAGGTGACGGTGTTCGGGCCGTGGCTGACACCGGAGGACGACTATCTGCGCAATGTGCTGGCCTATTTCACCGCCGCGACCGGCGCAGAGGTCATCTATACCGGTTCCGACGGCTTTGAGCAGCAAATCCAGATCGACGCCGAGGCCGGGTCCACCGCCAATATTGCCGTGTTCCCGCAGCCGGGTCTGGCCGCAGACATGGCATCGCGCGGGCAGCTTACGCCCCTGCCGGAGGGCACGGGCGACTGGGTGCGCGACAATTACGCCGCCGGTCAGTCCTGGGTTGATCTCGGCACCTATGCCGATGCGGATGGCGTCGGGCAGATGTATGGCTTCTTCTACAATGTGAACCTGAAATCGATTGTCTGGTATAGCCCCGAGAATTTCGAGGATGCCGGTTATGAAGTGCCGGAGACCTTTGAGGGGCTGAAGGCGCTGACCGAGCAGATCGTCGCCGACGGGGAAACCCCATGGTGCATCGGTCTTGGTTCCGGCCCCGCGACGGGCTGGCCTGCCACCGATTGGGTCGAAGACCTGATGCTGCGCACCCAACCACCGGAAGTCTATGACGGATGGGTCACGAATGAAGTCAAATTCTCGGACGAGCGCGTCATTGCCGCCATCGAGGAATTTGGCTGGTTCGCCCGCGATGACGCCAAGGTGTCGGGCGGCTCTGCCGCGGTGGCCTCGGTCGATTTCCGCGACAGCCCGAAGGGTTTGTTCGAGTCGCCGCCGCAATGCTACATGCACCGCATGGCCTCTTTCGCCTCGTCCTTCTTCCCCGAAGATGTGGTTGTGGGCGAAGACGCGGATTTCTTCTATCTGCCCGGCTTTGCCGACAAGGATCTCGGCAGCCCGGTTCTGGGTGGCGGCACGCTGATGGCGATCACCAGTCCGTCAGAAGGGGCCAATGCGCTGATGGAGTTCTTCCGGCTGCCGATTGCGCATGAAATAATGATGGCCCAGACCGGTTTTCTGACCCCGCACACCGGCGTCAACCTTGACGCCTACAAGGATGGCACACTGCGCAAGCAGGGCGAAATCCTGCTGGGGGCCACCACCTTTCGCTTTGACGGATCAGACCTGATGCCCGCGGCGGTCGGTCAGGGGTCTTTCTGGACCGGCATGGTCGATTACACCGGCGGCAAATCCGCTGCTGAAGTGGCCGAGGCCATCGACGCCAGTTGGCCGGAATAAGGCGAATGGCCAGGATGCGGCCCCGGCGCACCTGCGGGCCGCATCCGGCATACCGCGTCACGGGGACAGACACCACGACGGAGAACAAGCGATGAACCCTGCGCTACAGGGCCTTTTGACCATCGCCATCGGTGTCGGGGCGTGTGTCGGCTATTTCTACTTCGCCAACCAGATTCTCGACAAGGTGATCTTCCCGGCCAGGGGGCCGAACGCCGGGCGCAACATCAACCGGGCCAATCATATACGCCCGTGGCTGTTCCTGTTTCCGGCGATTTTCGCGCTCGGCCTTTATCTCGCATACCCCGTGGTCGAAACCCTGCGGCTTTCGCTGAGCGACCGCGAGCAGGGCGGTGCCTTTGTCGGGCTGGACAATTACAGCCAGATGATGAGCGAGCCGAAATTCTGGGAAGCGATGCGCAACAACATGCTGTGGCTGATCGTGGTGCCGGCGATGTCAACCGCGTTCGGCCTGCTGGCCGCGCAACTGACCGACCGGATCGGGTGGGGCAATATCGCCAAGTCGCTGATCTTCATGCCGATGGCGATTTCCTTTGTCGGCGCGGGCGTGATCTGGAAGCTGGTCTATGAAACCCGGCCCGATGATATTGCGCAGATCGGGGTGCTGAACGCCATTCTTGCCGGTCTTGGCGGCGCGCCGCAAACCTGGCTCACCATCCCGTTCTGGAACAATTTCTTTCTGATGATCGTGCTGGTCTGGATTCAAACCGGCTTTGCCATGGTCATCCTGTCGGCGGCGCTGCGCGGCATCCCCGAGGAAACGGTCGAGGCCGCGATTGTCGATGGCGCGAACCCGTTTCAGATTTTCTTCAAGATCAAGGTTCCGCAGATCATGCCGACGATCGTCGTGGTCTGGACAACCATCACCCTGACGGTGCTGAAAATCTTTGACATCGTGTTTGCGATGACAAACGGCCAGTGGGAAACCCAGGTTCTGGCCAACTACATGTATGACAAGCTGTTTCGCGCCGGGGATTGGGGTGTCGGCTCGGCGGCGGCAATCATCATCATGCTGCTGGTTTCGCCGATTCTGGTCTGGAACGTCCATAACGCCCGGAAGGAGATGCGCTGATGGACAATATCGCCGGAACCAAATCGGGCCTTATCTGGGCGGTTCACATCACGGTGGCGGTTCTGGTCGCGCTGTGGCTGTTTCCGACCGTCGGGCTGCTGGTCTCATCGTTCCGAACCGCTGACCAGATCAGCACATCGGGCTGGTGGGCGGCGCTGTTTCCTGCCGAGATCAACGAGGTCTACCGCGCCGCGGCCCCCGACGACAACCGCATCGCCGAGGGCGACAGGTTTGTGGTGGCGGGCAATGTCTTCGGGCAGGCGGGCGCGAAAGAGGTTCTGGTCTGGGGTGTGTCGTCACGCGCCATTGACGCCTATCGGGCGGGCGAGGTTGCTGATCTGGGCGACGGAGAGACAATCACACTTTTGGCCGACGGCACATATGAGTGGCGCGGCAATGATGACCAGATTTCGGGGCGCGGGCAGCGGATGTTCGTGACCGCCGGGGCACCGCCAGAGTTCACCACCGGCAACTATTCCACCGTGCTGTTTACCGAAGGATCGGGCGGCGGCATGGCGAAGGCGTTCTTCAACACCCTGACGGTCAGCATTCCGGCAACGATCATCCCGATCCTGATTGCGTCCTTCGCGGCCTATGCGCTGGCGTGGATGGAGTTTCCGGGCCGGGCGCTGCTGATTGCCGCCGTCGTGGGGCTTTTGGTGGTGCCGCTGCAACTCGCCCTGATCCCGCTGCTGAAACTTCACCTCGGTATCGGCATCGGCAAGGGGTATCTGGGCGTCTGGCTCGCGCATACGGGGTTCGGCCTGCCACTGGCCATTTACCTGTTGCGCAACTACATGGTCGGCCTGCCGCGCGACATCATTGAAAATGCCCGCGTTGACGGGGCCACGGATTTCCAGATTTTCGTCAGGATCATCCTGCCGCTCAGCTTTCCCGCCCTTGCCTCTTTCGCCATCTTCCAGTTTCTGTGGACCTGGAACGACCTGCTGGTCGCGCTTGTGTTTCTGATTGATGCGACCGGAGAGACGACGGTGATGACCAAGCAGATTGTCGAGCTTTTGGGCACACGCGGCGGCAACTGGGAAATTCTTGCAACTGCGGCCTTCGTCAGCATCGCCGTGCCGCTTCTGGTGTTCTTCGTCATGCAACGTTACCTGGTGCGCGGTCTGCTGGCCGGGTCAGTCAAGTGAACAGGGTCAGCCGCTTATGAGTTTCGTCGAAAGCCATGCCATTCAGGGCCGGTCGGTCCTTGCGCCTGATCCCGACTGGTGGCGGGGCGCGGTGATCTATCAGATTTATCCGCGTTCCTATCAGGATGCGAACGGCGATGGCGTCGGCGATCTGCCCGGCGTCATCCACCGCCTGCCCCATGTCGCCTCTCTGGGGGTGGATGCGATCTGGATTTCGCCGTTTTTCACCTCGCCCATGCTCGATTTCGGCTATGATGTCGCCGATTACCGCGATGTCGATCCGATGTTCGGCACGCTTGATGATTTTGACGCCCTTGTCCGGCACGCCCATGACCTGGGGCTGCGGGTGATGATTGACCTGGTGCTCAGCCATACCTCTGATCAGCACCCCTGGTTCAAGGAAAGCCGGATGAGCCGCACCAATCCAAGGGCGGACTGGTATGTCTGGGCAGACCCGAAACCCGATGGCGCGCCCCCCAACAACTGGCTGTCGGTCTTTGGCGGGCCGGGCTGGGAATGGGACGGCCAGCGGATGCAGTATTACATGCACAACTTTCTGCGCGAACAGCCGGACCTGAACTTTCACAACCCGGATGTGCAGGATGCGCTGCTGGCTGTCGCCCGGTTCTGGCTGGAGCGCGGTGTTGACGGCTTCCGGCTGGATACGGTGAATTTCTACGTCCATGATGTGCAGCTCAGGGACAACCCGCCACTGACAAAGCACCGGATCAACGATGTAATTGCGCCCTCGGCGAACCCCTACACTTTTCAGAACCACATTTACGACAAGTCACGCCCGGAGAACCTGGATTTTCTTGCCCGGCTGCGCGGGGTGACGGATGAGTTTCAGGACATCACCTCGGTGGGTGAGGTCGGCGACGACCAGCGCGGCCTTGAGCTTCAGGCCGAATACACCCGGGGCACGGAACGGCTGCATATGTGCTACGGGTTTGAATTTCTCTCCAACCCCTACCCGAGCGGCCTGCGCATTGCCGGGGTGCTGCGCGACTTTCAGCAAAAGGCGGCGGAAAGCTGGGCGTGCTGGGCGTTCTCGAACCATGATGTGGCCCGGCATACCTCTCGCTGGCGTCTTTCGCCGGACGCGCAAAAGCTCTATGCGGCGGTCTTGCTGTCGCTGCGCGGGACCGCCTGCCTCTATCAGGGCGAGGAACTGGGCCTGACCGAGGCTTATGTCGCCTTTGAAGACCTTCAGGATCCGTATGGCAAGCGCTTCTGGCCGAGGTTCAAGGGCCGCGACGGGTGCCGCACGCCGATGCCGTGGAGCGCCGAGCGCCTGAACGGTGGCTTTTCCGACGCCAAACCGTGGCTGCCGGTGGCGGTCGAACACCTGTCGGGGGCCGCAGAAGCTCAGGACGGCGACCCGGCGTCGATCCTGAACGCCTATCGGCGACTGATCGCGTTCAGAAAGAACCACCCGGCGCTGCTGAAGGGTGAAATCGTGATCAGGGACGCCGAGGAGCATTTCCTGAGCTTCGAGCGCATCTACGGCGATGTTCGCCTGTTCTGCGCCTTCAACCTGTCAGAGGGGCGGCGCGCGGTCACCCTGCCGGACGGCGCGTGGTCCGTTCTCGAAGACGCACCATTCGGGCCGGAGGCAGAAGACAACACATTGATCCTGCCGCCGTGGCAGGCACTTTATGCCATGGCGGAAGGATAGGGGAACGGAGGAAAAAACCGATGGCTGATCTGGTGCTGACGGATGTGGCGAAATCCTATGGCAGCGTCAATGTGCTGAAACACATTGATCTGGACATCAGCAAGGGAGAGCTGATCGTCTTTGTCGGGCCTTCGGGCTGCGGGAAATCGACGCTTCTGCGCATGATCGCGGGGCTGGAGAAAATCACCGGCGGCGAGTTACAGATCGACGGGATGGTCGTCAATGATGTGCCGCCCTCAGAGCGCGGGATCGCCATGGTGTTTCAGTCTTACGCGCTGTATCCGCATATGACGGTGCGCGAAAACATGCAATTCGCGCTGAAAATCGCCAGAATGCCGAAGGCCGAGATTGACGAGCGGGTCGAAAAGGCGGCGCGGATTCTTCAGCTTCACAATCTGCTTGACCGGCTGCCCAAGGCGCTTTCGGGCGGACAGCGGCAAAGGGTCGCCATTGGCCGGTCGATTGTGCGCGACCCCAAAGTGTATCTTTTTGATGAGCCGCTCTCGAACCTTGACGCGGCACTGCGTGTTGCCACCCGGATTGAGATTGCCCAACTCAAAGAGGCAATGCCGGACTCAACCATGATCTATGTCACCCATGATCAGGTCGAGGCGATGACACTGGCCAGCCGGATCGTGGTGCTGGCCGGGGGCGGGATCGCCCAGGTCGGTTCGCCGCTCGAGCTGTATGAGAGGCCCGAAAACGAGTTCGTCGCCCAGTTTATCGGCTCTCCGGCGATGAACCTGCTTGCGGGAGAGATCACCGCCACCGGCGACCGGACGACGATTGCCGTTGAGGGCGGTGGCACGGCGGTCTCGGGTGTGCCATCGCTGGCCGGGGATATGGGCAAGAAGGTCAATATCGGTATCCGGCCAGAGGATTTTGTCGAGACGGCAGAGGGCGCGGAGCATATCTTTTCCGGCAGGGTGAATATCACCGAAGCACTGGGCGAAGTGACGCTGCTCTATTTTGAACCAAAGGGCGGGGATGATCCGGTCATCGGCAAGCTGCAAGGGATTCACAAGGGGCTGCGCGGGCAGACCGTGCGCCTGAGCGCCGATCCCGCCAAGGTTCATGTGTTCCACGACACCCAGTCGCTGCTCTATCGCGACAGGCCGGTCAAGCGGATCACCACAAAGGCGCATTGACAGAGGCACGGGGCGCGCGGGGCCACCCCGTGTCACCCGGTCACAGAAAAGCGGCGTAATCCGAAACCAGCAGATGGCGGGGGGCTTCGTCCTCTTCAATCCGCGCGAATCTGCCGATGTCCATCTCAAACTCATTATCGGTAAGGTCATTGTTCACCGTTGACACCTCGCCGATCAGCACATCGCCGCCCTCGCCCCAAAAAGCGTGCCACACCCCCGGCATCAGCGTCACCGATTCGCCGGGGTCGAGTTTCAGCAAACCGCCCGCATCGACGGTTTTCATAGCCCCGTCAACAGGGACAGTCACCCGGGCGCTCCGGTCAATCGAACCATCCCCGGCCCCGGCGAAAAGCTCAATCACCAGTCTGCCCCCGCCCCGGTTGATGATGTCCTCGGCCTTGAGAAAATGGCGGTGCATGGGCGAGAGCTGATCCCGACGGCTGATCATTATCTTTTCGGCATACAACATGCCCCTGCCCGCGCCGAGATCGGCCAGCGTTCCGTTGCGCACCGTGAACAGGAACAGGCCCAGCTCTGCAAACCTGCCCTGCCCGTAATCGGTTATGTCCCAGCCCAGGCCGCGCTCTTTGAACATGCCCCCGGCGGCGGCGAGCTCTGACGGCGAGAAATAGGCGAAAGGCGGCAGGACATAGCCGAAAGACCTGATAAAGGCGTCCCCCTGCGCCAGAATCTCGTTTATTTCCGACCGTTTCATGGCATGTTCGCCTTCCTGCTCTGTTGCACCCGTGGCCTGACCGGGGCGCGTGGCCTGCATTTTTCCATTGACATTTGGAACGTTCCAGCAAAAGGATAGCTGAAATCTGGAACGTTCCACAAGTGGATTCGCACATGAAATGGGGGCTGATCGGGGCAAGCACGATTGCGTCGCAGCACATGATCGGCGCAATTCGCGCTCTGGATGGCCATCAGATCGCGTCGGTTCTGAGCACAAGCGCCGAACGGGGGGCGGCCTATGCGGCGCGGCACGACATTCCGGCATCGACCACGCGCCTTGAGGATATTGTCGGCGACCCCGCTATCGGTGCCGTCTATATCTCGACCACCAATGAAAAGCACCTGCCGCAGGCGATGGCCGCGATCCGCGCCGGACAGCATGTGATGTGCGAAAAGCCGCTGGCGATGAGCGTGGCGGATGCTGTCCTGATGGTGCGCGAGGCCAGAGCCGCCGGGGTTGTTCTGGCCACCAACCACCACCTGCGCAACGCGGGCAGTCATCTGGCGATCCGGGAACTCATCACATCGGGCCGGATCGGTGACATCCTGAGCATCCGGGTGTTTCACGCCGTCATGCTGCCGGAAAACCTTCGGGGCTGGCGGATTGACAACGCCGCCGCCGGTGGGGGCGTGATCCCCGACATTGTTGTCCATGATGCCGACACCGTGCGCTTTTATCTGGGCGAAGACCCCGGCGAGGTCGTCGCGCAGGAGGCCAGCAGCGGCCTGGGTCAGGGGGTTGAGGACAGCGTGATGTCGGTCTGGACCATGCCGTCGGGGGTGATGGTGCAGACCCATGAGAGCTTTACCCACCGGTTTGCAGGCACCGGCATCGAAGTGCATGGGCGCGAAGGCTCGATCATCGCCCGCAATGTGATGACGCAACGGCCCGTGGGGGACATCCGCATCTGCACCAAGGATGGTGAGCAGACGGTGCCTTACAGCGGCCACAACCTCTATGTCCGGGCGATGGAGCGGTTTGCCGGTGCGGTGCGTGGTAAGGGCCGCCCGTCCGCCACCGGAACCGATGGCGTCAAATCGCTCGCCGTGGCCGCAGCGGTCAAAGAGGCCGCCGTGACCGGCCACCGCATCGCCGTTGATTACGGCGGGGTGTGATCGGTGGCACAGGTCGTTTCAGCGCAGGAGGCCGTGTCCCGGATCAACGACGGCGACGTGGTTTCGGTGTCTTCTTCCTCGGGCCTTGGCTGCCCCGATCTTGTGCTGCACGCCCTGGGAGAGCGCTTCGGGGCCGAGGGACACCCGCGCAACCTGACCACACTGCACCCGATTGCCGCAGGCGATATGTATGGAATCAGGGGCATCGACCACATTGCCAGGGACGGAATGCTCGAGTGCGTGATCGCGGGGTCTTATCCGTCGGGGCCGTCTTCGCGGCCAATGCCCCGGATATGGAAGATGATCACCGAAGACCGGGTAAGGGCCTATAACGTGCCATCCGGTATCCTGTTTGACATGCACCGCGATGTGGCCGCCCGCCGACCGGGGGTGCTGACGAAAGTGGGGCTGGAGACCTTTGTGGACCCGATTCGCGAAGGCTGCGCCATGAACGAAAGCGCCGCCGCCAGACCGATCGTGCATCGCCGCGAAATGCTTGGCGAGACCTGGCTGCACTTTCCGAACATCGCGCCCGATGTGGCAATCATCCGGGGCACGACGGCGGATGAGCGCGGCAACCTGACCTTTGAGCACGAAGGCGCGCATCTTGGCGGCCTTGATCAGGCAATCGCGGCGCGCAACCATGGCGGTCTGGTCATCGCGCAGGTCAAGCGGGTCACGATGGCAGGGGCGTTGCGCCCCCATGATGTGCGTGTGCCGGGGCATCTGGTGGATATTGTCGTGGTTGACCCGGAACAGAAACAGACCACCGGCACCGACTATGACCCGGCGATTTCGGGCCAGATCATGCGCGCCTGGGACAGTTTCACCCCGGCGGAGCATAACGTCGAAAAGGTGATCGCCCGGCGGGCAGCGATGGAGGTCAGGCGCGGCCAGACCGCCAATCTCGGCTTTGGCATTTCCGCGCTGGTGCCGCGAATCCTGCTGGAGGAAGGCCACGCCGGAAAGGTGACATGGGCCATTGAACAGGGGGCCGTGGGCGGGATGCCGCTTGCCGGATTCGCCTTTGGCTGTGCCTCGAACGCCGATGGCTATGTGCCGTCGCCCAATCAGTTCACCTATTTTCAGGGCGGCGGGTTCGACATTGCCTTCCTGTCCTTCCTTGAGGTTGATACCGATGGCAATGTGAATGTCTCGAAACTGGGCAAGAGGCCATACCTGACGGCGGGCTGCGGCGGGTTCGTGGACATCACCGCACATGCGAAAAAGATCGTCTTTTCGGGCTTTTTCGAGGCGGGGGCGGCGTTCGGGATCACCGATGAGGGGCTGAAGATCACATCGCCCGGAAAATTCGCCAAGATGGTGGGCGCGGTCGAACATGTGACTTTTGCGGGCAGACGCGCAGAGAGGCAGGGGCAGGACATCCTTTATGTCACCGAGCGTTGCGTCATGCGTCTGGGTGACAGGGGGCTGATCGCGGTCGAGATCATGCCGGGCATTGACCCTGCGCGCGATATTGTGCGGGCCTCTGAGGGCCGGGTTCAGGTCTCAGAGGCCGCCGTTCCGATGCCGACGGCCCTGCTCGGGGACACACCGATGGGGCTGAAACTGTGAGCCGCGTTCATCTTGAGATCAACGGCGCTGTTGCCGAGATGCGGCTGGACAATCCGGGCAAGCTCAACGCGCTGACGACCGGCATGTTGCAGATGATCGCCGATCATTGTGCCGGGATCGAGCAGAACCCGGATATTCGTGTTGTTCTTCTGACCGCAGAGGCCGGAAAGGCGTTCTGTGCGGGCGCGGACATAACCGAATGGGCAGAGCTGAGCGCCGCCCGGTTCGCCCGCCACTGGGTGCGCGAGGGGCACCGGGTCTTTGACCGCCTTGCGCGGCTGTCGCGACCCGTCATTGCGGTGCTGAACGGACATGCCCTTGGCGGCGGGCTGGAGCTTGCGGCGGCCTGTGACATCCGCGTCATGGCCCCGACAGCAACCATCGCCCTGCCGGAGGCGCGGGTCGGCATCGTGCCGGGCTGGTCCGGGACGCAGCGTCTGGCGCGGCTTCTGCCCGAACCCGTCGTCCGGGAGATGGCACTGTTTGGCAGGCGCATCCCGGCAGAGCGCGCTCATGCCCTGGGGTTTGTGGCAGAGGTGGCCGAAGACCCGTATCGTGCGGCGCTCGATATTGCGAATGCCGCAACCGGGCTGTCGCCGCGCGCCACGGAAACCGGCAAATACATGATCGGCGCGGGTGCCGCAGAAGACCGGGCGGCAATGATCGAGGCGCTCGGGGCTGCCGCGATCTCTGCTTCTGATGACCGGAACGAAGGCGTCGGCGCTTTCCTCGAAAAGCGCCCGCCCGAGTTTTCAGGTCTTTGACATGCCGGAGGTTGTATGAAACAGTCCGAAAGAGCCATGAAACCGGTCGTTACGGCCCTGACCAATTCCCCCGTGGTGAAAGCGATTGCGATGCGCACCGCGCGCACGCCGTCAACCTCGGGCGAAAACCCTCTGAGAGGATCAGAGAGATTGACCTGGACGCAAACTACAGGGAGGAACCCCATGCGTTATTCTGCAAGAAAATCCGTGATGGCCGTGGCGCTGATGGCCACGGCAGGCATGGCGCAGGCCGCCGATGTCGAGGTGCTGCACTGGTGGACATCGGGTGGTGAGGCCGCCGCGCTCAATGTGCTGAAGGATGACCTGGCCGGTCAGGGCATCGGCTGGAACGATATGCCGGTTGCAGGCGGCGGCGGGGAAAGCGCGATGACCGTTCTGCGCGCCCGCGTGACCGCTGGCGACGCGCCGACAGCCGTGCAGATGCTTGGCTTTGACATTCTGGACTGGGCCGCCGAGGGTGCCCTGGCCAACCTGGATGCGGTTGCCGCCGAAGAGGGCTGGGATGCGGTCGTTCCCGCCGCGCTTCAGGCGTTTGCCAAGTATGACGGCCATTGGATCTCGGCCCCTGTGAACGTGCATTCGACCAACTGGGTCTGGGCGAACAAGGCGGTTCTGGATGATCTCGGCATTGCTCAGCCGCAGGGCTGGGATGAATTTGTCGCCGCGATGCAGGCGGTTAAGGACAGCGGCAAGACCGCTCTGGCCCATGGGGGTCAGGCGTGGCAGGACGCCACTATGTTTGATGGCGTCGTGCTGTCGGTCGGCGGCGTGGACTTCTATCGCAAGGCGTTCATTGACCTTGACCCCGAAGCGCTTGGCTCGGAACAGATGGTCGAGGCATTCAACCGCATGGAGACCCTGCGCAGCTTTGTCGATGACAATTTCTCAGGGCGCGACTGGAACCTGGCCTCAGCCATGGTCATCAATGGCGAAGCCGCGTTCCAGATCATGGGGGACTGGGCCAAGGGCGAATTTCTGAATGCCGGCAAGACGCCGGGCGAGGATTTCCTCTGCTTCCGGGTGCCGGGTTCGGCGGGGGCGGTCAGCTTCAACTCTGACCAGTTCGCGATGTTTGCGGTCTCAAGCGCCGATGCGCAGGCGGCTCAGGGCGAAATGGCCCGCTCGATCATGTCGCCCGCGTTCCAGTCGGCCTTCAATGTGGTCAAGGGGTCGGTTCCCGCCCGCACCGATGTGCCGAATGATGCTTTCGACGCCTGCGGCAAGCAGGGCATGGCTGATCTGGCAGCGGCCTCTGACAGCGGCACGCTGGTTGGCTCAATGGCGCACGGTCATGCCAACCCGGCGGCGATCAAGAACGCGATCTATGATGTTGTCACCGCCCATTTCAACGGCGAGTATGACGCCGCAACCGCGGCTGAAGAGCTGGTGACGGCGGTCGAGCTGGCACAGTAACGCCCGGCGCTCATGCAGCCCTGAACATGGCCCGGGGACGGCGAAATCTGTCCCCGGGCGCACCCGAACCAAAGGGCAGAGAGGTCCGCAATGACCCGACAGGGGGAAACCGACTTCAGAACAAGGCTTCAGCACTGGCTGCCAAAGGTCGTCCTCAGCCCGTCGCTGGCAATGGTCCTTGTCTTTGTCTACGGCTTTATCCTGTTCACGATCTATCTGTCCTTCACCGACAGCCGCATCCTGCCCAGTTACGGATGGGTCGGGCTGGAAAACTATTCCAAGCTCTGGCGTCTCAGCCACTGGACCACATCCCTGACCAACCTTGGCATCTATGCCTTTCTCTATATCACCATCTGCACGGCCCTGGGTCTGGCACTGGCCATCTTTCTTGATCAGAAAATCCGCGGAGAGGGCGCGCTCAGGCCGATCTATCTCTACCCGATGGCACTCAGCTTTATCGTCACCGGCACCGCGTGGAAGTGGTTTCTTGATCCCGGCATCGGGATTGAGCACACCATGCACCTGTGGGGATGGGAGAGTTTCAGATTCGGCTGGATCAAGGACCGGGATTTCGCGATCTATACCCTTGTCATCGCCGCCGTCTGGCAAACCAGCGGGTTCGTGATGGCAATGTTCCTTGCGGGCCTGCGCGGGATCGACAGCGAGATTATGAAGGCCGCCCAGATCGACGGCGCATCCAATTTCAACCTCTATCGCCGCATCGTCATTCCGCTCTTGCGGCCTGCGTTCCTGTCCGCCTTTGTCATCCTCGCCCATCTTGCAATCAAAAGCTATGATCTTGTCATCGCGCTGACCGGCGGCGGGCCGGGCCGGGCGACCGAGCTTCCGGCGACATTCATGTATTCCTACACCTTTACCCGAAACCAGATGGGGATCGGCGCATCATCGGCTGTCATCATGCTGATGACCATTGCCGCCATCATGGTGCCCTATCTCTATGCCGAGCTGAGGGAGCGCAAATGATGTCCGCCGCTCAGACACAATCCGTCCGCACCGGGCACGTCACCCGCATGTTCATCTACCTTTTCCTGCTGCTGTCGGCGCTGTTCTATCTGTTGCCGTTCTTCATCATGCTGACCAACTCGGTGAAACCGCTTGGCGAGATCACCGGCGGCAACATGATGTCCCTGCCGGAGGTCTTCACGCTGGAACCGTGGAAGGCGGCCTGGTCCAGCGCGCAGGTGGGTGTCGAGCCGACCGGTCTCAGGCCCTATTTCTGGAACTCGATCAGGATGGTCGTGCCCGCGGTCTTTATTTCGACCATCCTTGGCGCGCTCAACGGCTATGTGCTGACCAAATGGCGTTTCAGGTTCGACACGATCCTGTTCGGCCTGATGCTGTTTTCCTGCTTTATCCCGTTTCAGATCGTGCTTATTCCGATGGCGCGCATTCTGGGCATCCTCGGGCTGGCGGGGTCAACCTATGGGCTGATTCTGGTCCATGTCGTCTATGGCATTGGCTTTTCGACGCTCTATTTCCGCAACTACTATGCCGCCTTCCCGACCGAGCTGGTGCGGGCGGCCCAGATTGACGGGGCCAGGTTCTTTCAGATTTTCCGCCGCATCATGCTGCCGTCCTCGGGACCGATCATCGTCGTCTGCGTCATCTGGCAGTTCACCAATATCTGGAACGATTTCCTGTTCGGGGCGTCCTTTGCCTCGGGTTCCGGCGCGCCGATGACGGTTGCGCTCAACAACCTTGTTCAGTCCTCCACCGGGGTGAAGGAATACAATGTCCACTTTGCAGGCGCGATCCTGGCCGCCCTGCCAACTCTGCTCGTCTATATCGTCGCCGGTCGCTATTTCGTGCGCGGCCTGATGGCGGGTTCCGTGAAAGGATAGGACCATGGGTTTTCTCGACATCCGAAACGTCACCAAATCCTACGGTCGGGTCGAGGTGCTCCACCGCGTGGACATATCGGTGGAAGAAGGGGAGTTTCTGGTGCTTGTCGGTCCCTCGGGCTGTGGCAAATCCACGCTTCTGAACATGATCGCGGGGCTGGAGGACATCTCTTCGGGTGATATAGCAATCAACGGTCGCGTGGTGAACGGTGTGCATCCGTCAAACCGCAATATCGCGATGGTGTTCCAGAGCTATGCGCTCTATCCCAACATGACCGTCGGGCAGAACATCACCTTTGGCCTGGAAATGCACGGCGTGCCAAGGCCGGAGCGGGAAAAGGCGATGAAAGAGGTCGCCGAGCTGCTTCAGATCGGGCAACTGCTTGACCGGAAACCGGGGCAGCTTTCGGGCGGACAGCGCCAGCGGGTGGCCATGGGGCGCGCGCTGGTGCGCAACCCGGACGTGTTCCTGTTCGATGAGCCGCTGTCGAACCTTGATGCCAAGCTCAGGGTCAACATGCGGACCGAGATCAAAAAGCTGCACGAAAAGCTGAAGACGACCATCGTCTATGTGACCCATGATCAGATCGAGGCAATGACGCTCTCGACCCGGATTGCGGTGATGTATCAGGGCCATGTGCAGCAACTGGGCGCACCGAAGGAAATCTATGACACCCCGGCCAATCTTTTTGTTGCCACCTTCATGGGGTCTCCGGCCATGAACATCATTCCCGCGCAGGTGGTGATGCAGGACGACAGACCCCACGCCCGTGTAACCACCCGCGACGGCAGCCATGCTATGCTGCCGTTTTCGCAGGCCAACCTTGCCGCATGGGACGGCAGGGATATTCTGCTTGGCATTCGTCCCGAGGCGATCACCGATCCCGATGGCGCGGACCGCAAATCGGACAACATTGTCGCCCTTGGCAATCACATCGGTTTGACGGAACCGGCGGGGTCGGACACCTTTGTCACCATGACCCTGGGCGGCAGAGACACCATTGCCCGGATGCGGGCGGATGTGTCTGTCTCCCCCGGTGACAGGTTTGAATTTGCCGTCAACATGGACAAGGCGATTGCCTTTGACCCCGGAACGGAAGACCGCATCGGGCCGTGAGCCGCCCGGATGTCATAATCGTCGGCTCCGGCCTGGGCGGGGCGACCATGGCGGCCTCTCTCGCCCCGTCCGGGCGCAACATCCTGATCTTTGAGCGCGGGGAACGCCTGACCCCTTCGCCCCGCGACCGGGATGAAACCGCGATCTTTCGCGATGGGGTCTTTCGGCCCGACGAATGGTGGGCGGATGGTTCCGGGGCACTGTTCAACCCCGGCAATTACTATTGTGTCGGCGGCAATTCCAAATTCTTCGGCGGCGTCATGCTGCGCTATCGGGCAGAGGATTTCACACCCATACGGCATATCGGCGGAACGACCCCCGGCTGGCCGATAGGCTATGACGACCTGGAGCCATGGTATACGCAGGCCGAGGCGCTTTATCAGGTGCGCGGGGGGCCGCCGGGCGAAGATCCGACCGAACCCCGGCATTCCGGCCCATACCCTTTCCCGCCCGTGCCCGATGAGCCGGTCATCGCCGATCTTCGCCGTCGCCTGGCGGGTGTCGGCCTTCATCCCGCCGCGCTGCCGCTGGGTGTCGATCCGGGCCGCTGGCTGGCGGGCGGGCAAACCCCCTGGGATGCCTTCCCCGGCACATGCGGCGGCAAGATGGACGCCGAAACCGTCGGGATTGCCAAAGCGCTCTCTTACCCGAATGTGCGGCTGAAAACCGGCACCCCGGTGATACGGCTTCATGCGGACGAAACCGGGCGCATTTCAAAGGTCGAAACCCGGACCGGCCCCCGCAACCGGACCTTTTCCGCGCCCGTTGTCGTGCTGGCCGCCGGGGCGGTGCAGACCGCGGCGCTGCTGTTGCGCTCTGCCAATGCCGACCACCCGGCGGGGCTGGCCAATGCGTCCGGTCAGGTCGGGCGCAACTTCATGTGCCACAATACTTCGGCGGTGCTGGCACTTCACCCGCTGCGCCGTAACCCCTCGGTTTATCAGAAAACCCTGATGTTCAATGACTTCTACCTTGGCGGCGGCCCCGGCGGCGCGCCCCTGGGAAACGTGCAGCTTTTGGGCAAGATTTCCGGGCCGATCCTGTCGGCCAATGCGCCGTTTCCCGCCCCGGTCGCCCGGTGGGTCGCGCACCGCTCGGTTGATTTCTACGCCATGTCCGAAGACCTGCCGACCCCCGAAAGCCGCGTCACGATAAAGGACGGGCAGATCGTGCTTGACTGGAAGCGCTCGAACCAAAAGACCCACCGGGCACTTGTCGCGCGGCTGAGACAGGTCTTGCGCCGGGCCGGATTCCCGATTGTGCTGTCAAAGCGGTTCGACCGGCGCACCCCGTCGCATCAATGCGGGACGGCACGTATGGGCCATGATGCACGAACAAGCGTTGTCGATACCTTCTGCCGGTCCCATGACCACCCGAACCTGTTCATCACCGACGCATCGGTTCTGCCCACATCCGCCGCCGTCAATCCGGCCCTGACCATCGCCGCGTTGTCCCTCCGCGCGGGCAACCGCATCCTGCAAGGGGGGGTGCCGGAATGACGCGGGTGGCGCTTATCACCGGGGGTCAGCAGGGGATCGGGCTTGGCATTGCCGAGGCCCTTGTTGCCGAGGGCTTTCATGTCGCCCTTGCATCCCAGGCAGCCCCGGACAGCCCCGAGGTGCAGAGCGCGCTTGCCCGGCTGGGGGGCAACGCGCATTATTTCCGGCATGATCTGCGAGAGGCAGGCAATATCGCCGCCCTTGTTGACACCGCAGAAGCAGCGCTTGGCCCGGTGACAACTCTGGTCAGCAATGCCGGGGTTCCGGCGCGGGTGCGCGGCGACATGCTGGCCATCCGGCCCGATGATTTCGATTTCGTGATGAACATCAACCTGCGCGGGGCCTTTTTCCTTGCGCAGGAGGTGGCCCGGCGGATGGAGGCGACAGGCTCTGAACATTACCGCTCGTTTGTGTTCATAACCTCGGTCAGTGCCGCCATGGTCTCGGTCGAGCGGGCGGAATACTGCATATCCAAGGCCGCCGCGTCGATGATGGCCGACCTCTTTGCCGTCCGGCTCGCGCCGTCGGGCATCGGGGTTTTTGAGCTTCGGCCGGGCATCATTGCAACCCGGATGACAGAGGGCGTGCGGGACACATACACCGCGCGCATCAGGGACGGCCTTGTTCCCGCACAGCGTTGGGGGGAACCGGCGGACATCGGCATGGTCGCGGCGGCGGTTGCGACAGGGCGGATGGCCTTTGCCACCGGCGCGGTGATCCCCGTCGATGGCGGGCTGTCGATCCCCCGGCTTTGAGGGCAGGGCAGTGAAGCGCACCACGTTCGACTTCATCGTCATCGGCGGCGGCTCGGCAGGGTCGGTCGTGGCATCCCGGCTTTCGGAAGACCCCGGCGCGGATGTTCTGCTGCTTGAGGCTGGCGGCAGTGACCGGCATCCGCTCTATCACCTGCCTGCCGGTTTCGCGAAAATGACCAAGGGCATCGGAAGCTGGGGGTGGCAGACCGTCCCGCAGCGGCACATGAGGAACAAGGTCTTTCGCTATACCCAGGCCAAGGTGATCGGCGGCGGCTCGGCGATCAACGCGCAAATCTACACAAGGGGCAATGCGCAGGATTATGACGACTGGCGGCAAATGGGGTGCGACGGATGGGGATACGAAGACATTCTGCCCTATTTCAGGAAGGCCGAGGACAATGACAGCTTTGAAAACCGCTATCACGGCAAGGGCGGGCCTCTGGGCGTCAGCCGGCCGGTTGCGCCGCTGCCGATCTGCGAGGCCTATTTTGAGGCCGCCGCCGCGCTCGGCATTCCGCGCAACCCGGATGTGAACGGGGAACGGCAGGATGGCGTCGCCTATTATCAGCTTACCCAGAGGAACGGGCGGCGCGCCTCGGCAGCGATGGCCTATATTGCGCCGAACCGGGGCAGACGCAACCTGACCGTCAGGACCGGCACAGAGGCGCGCAGGCTGATCATCGAAAATGGCCGTGCCACCGGGGTTGAGCTGACCGACGGCACCCGGCTGCGCGCATCGGGCGAGGTGGTGCTGTCTGCGGGGGCCATCGGCTCGCCCCGGCTGCTTCAGCTTTCGGGTATCGGCCCGGCGGATCACCTGTCCGGCCTTGGCATTGACGTTGTGCTCGACTGCCCGGCGGTTGGTGAAAACCTTCAGGATCACCTTGACCTCTACTGTATTTGCGAACTTTCCGGCCCCTACAGCTATGACCGCTATGCCCGCCCCCACCGGGCGGTGATCGCGGGCCTGCAATACCTGCTGACCGGCAAGGGACCGGCGGCGTCATCACTGTTTGAAACCGGCGGTTTCTGGTATGCTGATCCTGATGCGCGCTCGCCGGATATTCAGCTTCACCTCGGGCTTGGCACCGGGATAGAGCACGGGGTTGCCGCCATGCCCCAGGGCGGCATCACGCTCAACGCCTGCTATTTGCGGCCCCGGTCGCGCGGGACGGTGCGCCTGCAAAGCGCGGACCCGGCAAAGGCCCCGCTGATTGACCCGAATTATCTTCAGGATGCGCAGGACCGGGCGCGTTCAATCGCGGGGCTGAGGCTGACCCGGCGAATACTGGCACAGCCCCCCCTGAAACCGTTCATCCGGGCAGAGCGCTTGCCCGGCCCGGATGTGCAGACGGATCAGGACTGTTTCGATTTCATCTGCGCGCATTCCAAAACGTCGCATCATTGCGCGGGCACCTGCCGGATGGGGGCGGATGACACAGCCGTCGTCGATACCCGGTTGCGCTTTAACGGCATCGGGGGGCTGCGGGTGGCGGATAATTCCGTCATGCCGACGGTGATTTCGTCCAACACCAACGCCGCGGCGATGATGATCGGGGAAAAGGCCGCCGACATGATCCGCGAAGACCATATGTAAGGCCAAAGTATGATAAACCCATCACAGCCCTGCCGCAGCTTTTCCGTTGAAAAGACCTCTCGTATGATGTCCGGGTCCGGCGGAGATATGGGGGATAGGTTTCACAACAACGGCGAGGGCAGCGCCCGGCCCGGCGGGTGCAAAGCGCCCGCCATGGGGCGGGGCGGGCGCTGCCCGGCGTT
>JPPB01000085.1 GCA_001483205.1 alpha proteobacterium 3107 | reverse complement strand
GGCAATCAGACCCGCCATATCAAACAGCCCCGACCCGATGAAGGTGTTCGATGTCGGGCAATGGGCCAGACCGGCCCCGGTTTCCTTCAGCCGCGCGCGTTCCCGCTCTGTCAGGTGTATCCCGTGGCCGTAAAGCCCCCGCGCCCCCAACAGGCCAAACCGCTCATAGGTCTCCAGATAATCCCGCGCCTCGGGGAACAGCCGGGCCACCCACGCAATTTCATCGCGCTGCTCGCACAGATGGGTCTGCATCAGGCATTCCGGGCGCTCTGCCCATAACGCCCCTAGCGCCTCAAGCTGCTCCGGCGTTGATGTGGGGGAAAAGCGCGGCGTGATCGCATAGCCAAGCCGCCCCCGCCCGTGCCACCTGTCCAGCAGCCGCTTGCTGTCGTCATAGGCCGACTGCGCGGTGTCCAGCAGCCCGGCAGGGGCGTTGCGGTCCATACAGACCTTGCCCGCGACCACCCGCTGGCCGCGCTCCTGCGCTGCACTGAAAAACGCCTCAACGCTTTCGGGGTGGACGGTGCAAAAGCTCGCCACGGTGGTGGTGCCGCAGGCAAGCGTCAGGTCCAGATACCGCCCGGCAACCTCTGCCGCAATCGCCGGGTCACTAAAGCGCGCCTCTTCGGGGAACGTATAGGTGTTCAGCCAGTCAATCAGGCGCTTGCCCCAGCTCGCGATAATGGCGGTCTGCGGATAATGGACATGGGCATCCACGAACCCGGCGCTGATCAGGCAATCGCCATAATCGACGACCCGCGCGCCGGGGTGCTGCGCCCTCAGCGCATCAGCCTCTCCCACTGCGGTGATCCGCCCGCCCTCGATCAGAACACCACCATGCCGCCGCCACTCGGCAGCGTCCTCAATCGGCGCATGAAACGGATCAGCCCGAAAGCGCAGGGTCTGACCCAGAAGCAGGGTTTCGGTGGTCATCGGCAGCATTCCCCCCCCGCCACGATACCCCGTCGCAAAAACCGCGTAAATCATCGGATTATCCCTGTTTATCGGAAGGTCTTTTGTCTAGAGTCGCGCGGGACGGGGGCCGGGCGCGACCTGGCCCCGGACAGCACAGGGAACAATCGGGACATTCGGGGATGGTCGGGGAAGTCATCGAAACGGATGAACGCGGCAGAGAGGATTTCTCGCTCGACCAGTCGTTGATCCCGACCGTGCGGCGCGCGCTTGCCGAGGGTGACAGGGCCCGGCTGGAGGCATTGCTTGGCCCGCTGCATCCTGCCGATATTGCCGATCTGCTGGAACAGGTGGACAGCACCGACCGGCGGGGGATTCTGTCGCTCGGCGGGGGGGTGATTGACGGCGATGTTCTCTCAGAGCTCGACGAGGCCCTGCGCGAGGAAGCCATCGACGTTCTGCCTGCGGACGCGCTGAGCGAGGCGGTGCGCGAGCTTGACTCCGACGATGTGGTCGATCTGGTCGAGGATCTGGAAGAGGAACAACAGGCGGCCATTCTGCGCACGCTTGGCCGCGCGGACCGGGCGGCGGTGGAAAAGGCCCTGTCATACCCCGAGGACTCCGCCGGTCGCCTGATGCAGCGCGAGGTGGTGATCGCCCCGGAACACTGGACCGTCGGCGAGGTCATCGACTTTATGCGCGCCCGCGACGACCTGCCCGATCAGTTCTATCACGTCATTCTGACCGATCCCCGGCTGAAGCCCGCAGGCTATGTCACCCTGGGCCAGATTCTCGCCCGCCCCCGCAGTGTCAGGCTGGCCGACATTTCCGATGACAGCTTTCGCACCATCCGCGTCACCCAGCCCGAGGCAGACGTGGCCTATGCGTTCAATCAGTATCACCTGATTTCCGCCCCGGTGGTGGACGAAGACGACCGGCTTGTCGGGGTGATTACCATCGACGACGCCATGGCGGTGCTTGACGAAGAGCATGAAGAGGACATTCTGCGCCTTGCCGGGGTGGGCGGGGAAAGCAGCCTGTCGGACAGTGTGTTCGAGACCACTCGCCAGCGCTTTCCGTGGCTTCTGGTCAACCTGCTGACGGCGATCCTTGCGTCATTTGTCATCGCGCAGTTTGAGGACACGATTGCCCGGTTCGTGGCGCTGGCGGTGCTGATGCCGATTGTTGCCTCGATGGGCGGGAATGCGGGCACGCAGTCGCTGACCGTTGCCGTGCGCGCCCTGGCGACCAGAGACCTGACCGGCTCTAATGCGTTCAGGGTTGTCCGGCGAGAGGCGTTGGTGGGGCTGTTGAACGGGGTGGTGTTCGCGGTGGTGATGGGGGGTGTCGGTATTCTGTGGTTCGGGAACGGTCTGTTGGGGGCGGTGATTGCCGCGGCAATGGTGATCAATCTGGTCATCGCTGGTTTGGCGGGCATTCTGATCCCGATTGCGCTCGACAAGCTGGGGGTGGACCCGGCGCTTGCCTCGGGCGCGTTCGTGACCACGGTGACGGATGTGGTCGGGTTTCTGGCCTTTCTGGGGCTGGCGGCATGGGTGATCCTGTGAGCGGTGGCGCGACGGGGGCGGGGGCCGGGGCAGCGGCAGGGGCAGAGGCCCGCAAGGCCGCCGCCCGTAAGGCCGCTCTTGCCCGGCGTCGGGCGGCGTTCGGGGCGGGCGATACCGGCCGTGGGGCCGCGCGTCTGTTCAGAGTGCTGGAGCCTCACGCAGGCAGGACCATCGCCGGTTACATGCCGATCCGCACCGAGATCGACCCCCGCCCGGCGATGGCCCGGATGTCAGAGACGGGGCCTGTCACGGTGCCGGTCATTGTGGCCGCCGGGCAGCCGCTGATGTTTCGCGCGTGGACGCCGGACTGCACGATGACCGAGGGGCCGTTTGGCGCGCGTGTGCCGGTGGACGGCGCGTATCTGAGGCCGCAGGTTGTGATCGTGCCGCTGGTCGCGTTCACCCGTGCGGGCGGGCGGCTTGGGTATGGCGGCGGTTTCTATGACCGATCATTGCAGGGGCTGCGCGCGGCCCGGCCCGTGCTTGCCATCGGGTTCGCCTTTGCCGCGCAGGAGGCGGATGCGTTGCCGCTGGAGCCGACCGATCAGCCGCTTGATATGATCGTGACCGAGAGCGAGGTGATTGACCTGCGCCGCTGATCCTGTCGGGGGGCGCGGGGCCGGGGCGTAAGGCCAAAATGCAATCGTTTGGCTATACAAAAAACCCTTGTATAATAGCGCGTTAGTGGCTAACCTGTCCGCCCGGTCGCAAGACCGGGCCGCGCTGTCTCACCCCTCAATGGGGTGAACGGCGCGCCCCCCATATCTCTGCCAACAGCGACAAGACCATTGCACAGCACACTCAACCGGACTAGCCAGAGGGTATGAGAATCCTGTTTCTGGGCGATGTCATGGGCCGCGCGGGCCGGACCGCCGTCATCGACACCCTGCCCGCCCTGCGCACCGAGTGGCAACTGGACTTCGTTGTCGTCAACGCAGAGAACGCGACTTCCGGTGTCGGTCTGTCCGCCGCTCATGCCCGGCTGCTGCTTGATGCCGGGGCGGATGCGATCACCCTTGGCGACCATGCCTTTGACCAGCGCGACATGCTGGCCTTTATCGGGGCCGAACCCCGCATCCTGCGCCCGCTCAACTATGCCAGGGGTGCGCCGGGCCGGGGGGCGCGGGTCTTTGACGCCCCGCGCGGGCGCAAAATCCTCGTCGCGCAGGTGCTGGGCCGGGTGTTTATGAACCGCCCCTTTGATGATCCGTTTTCGGCCATCGCCGGGGTGCTGGACAGGCATCCGCCGGGGGCGGGCGGGGTGCAGGCGGCGCTCGTCGATGTCCACTGCGAGGCGACCTCTGAGAAGATGGCGCTCGGCCACTGGTGCGATGGCCGCGCCAGCGTGGTCGTCGGCACCCATACCCATGTGCCGACGGCGGATGTGCGCATCCTGCCCGGCGGCACTGCGTGCCTGTCCGACGCCGGGATGTGCGGCGATTACCAGTCGGTCATCGGGATGGACAAGGCCGAACCCATGCGCCGTTTTGTGACCGGAATGCCGAAGGGCCGCTTCACGCCTGCGACCGGCGCGGCCACCCTGTGCGGCCTGTTTGTCGAGACCGATGACCGGACGGGGCGGGCGGTAACGGCGCGGGTGGTGCGGCGCGGTGGCGGGCTGGAGCAGGCCCTGCCATGAGCCGCCCGGTGCCACCACAGAGGACGGCCTCTGCATAATGGCGCATCGGTGATCAAACCGTCCGCCCGGCGCTTGCGCCGGGCCGGGGGCGCTGCCCAATGGAAGGTGAGGCCCGTCTTGGAAACGGTCCGGTGGACCGTTTCAGGGCCGAACGGGCGGAGCCCAAGGCGCT
>JPPB01000084.1 GCA_001483205.1 alpha proteobacterium 3107 | reverse complement strand
CAGCATAATCCGGGCATTGCGCGTCATCCTGTCAAACTCGCCCTCGGGCGTGACCATTTTCATCGTGTCGGTGTAGCGGCGTGTGGCAAGCTGAACAAAGACATGCAGGTGAAACCGCAGCAGGCCAAACCCGGTGATTTCCGTCAGCCAGCCGCCAAGCCCCATCGGCGTGTCAAACGGCATCTGGCTGTCCTTGCCGACATGCCAGGTGAATGTGTGATGGTTGGTGTGGGTATAGCGCCGGTGGAGCGGTTCCTCCATGTAAAGCAATGACGTGACCCAGAGCACGGCCTCATTCAGCCATCGGGTGCGGAACGCCGTGCCGTGGGCGGTTTCATGGCTGAAGGCATAGGCGGGCACCGTCAGGACAATGCCGTGCAGGACCATCGCTGGCCAAACCCAGAATGTCCCCGGACTGCCGTAGACAAGCCCGCCGGTTACGATCAGTGCCACCACCCATTGCCCGATATAGATCAGACCGGGCCGGTCCGACCGGGCCGCGATGGATTTCAGGGTTTTCCTGTCCAGCCTGACCCCGGATGAGGCCGCATTTGTGGGGACATAATCCGGCATGATTAGCTCGCGTAATCGTCGTTTTCGGAATCCAGAATGGCTTTCAGTTCGGCCAGATGACGTTCCGCCTGATCGGGATAGCCCTCCAGTTCCCGCGCGGTCTTCTCGGCGACCTCATCTGACAGCACACGCAGCGGAACGCCGCATTGCAGGGCGCGGATATAGGTCTCGGCGGCCCGTTCAAAATAGTAGAGGCGGTTGAATGTATCGGCGACCGTATCGCCGATCACCAGCACCCCGTGATTCCCCATGACCATGACCCTGACTTTCGGATCGGTCAGCAGCGCGGCGCAGCGCTCTCCCTCGCTCTCAAAGGCCAGGCCGGAATACGCCTCGTCCACAACATGGCGGTTGAAGAAAGTTGCCGTATTCTGATCAATCGGTGGCAGGGTGCTGTTTTTGAGACAGGCCAGAACCGTGGCGTGGATTGAATGCACATGCATGACGCATTTTGCGTGCGGGCAATGACGGTGGACGGATCCATGCAACCCCCACGCCGTCGGATCGGGGGCGTCCGGCAGATTCAAAACATCGGGGTCATTGGCATCAAGCAACAGCAAATCCGACGCCCTGACCCGGCTGAAATGCACCTGACTCGGGTTCATCAGAAACTGCGTGCCGTCTTCGTTGACCGCCAGCGAGAAGTGATTGGCGACCGCTTCGTGCATGTTGAGACGCGCCGTCCAGCGGAAGGTGGCGGCCAGATCAACGCGCGCAGGCCAGTGCGTAAGATTCTCGAATGTCGCATTTTTCAGCATGATGCAGCCCTCCTGGGTGGTGGTGGAAAAAATGCCCGAAATTTGATTCCGATGGCTATACGATCAGCAAAACCAATGGAAGACTTTTGTATAAGGCTGCATAGTCCCCCCGAACCGGAACACGGGGGCCCCGCAAAGCCGCGCCTTCCCTTCGCCCGGCAATTCCCGTAGAACCGCCCCCGGTGGGGGGAAACCAGAGATACAGGCACCTGACTGATGAAAATGCTGACCACCACCGAAGAGCTCTCGGCCTTTTGCGCGGCTGCCAGAGCGCATCCCTATGTGACGGTGGACACCGAATTTCTGAGAGAGCGCACCTATTACTCGAAACTCTGCCTGGTTCAGATGGCAGTTCCGGGCACCGGGCGGGACAGCGCCGTTCTGATCGACCCGCTGGCGCGCAACATGACGCTCGACCCGCTCTATGCGCTGTTTCGCGACAAAAGCGTCGTCAAGGTCTTTCACGCCGCCCGGCAAGACCTCGAAATCTTCTTTCTCGAAGGCAACGTTTTTCCCGAACCGCTGTTTGACACCCAGATCGCCGCCATGGTCTGCGGTTTCGGCGAACAGGCCGGATACGAGACCCTGGTGCGCAAAATCGCGCGCCAGTCACTCGACAAGACATCGCGTTTCACCGACTGGTCCCGCCGCCCCCTGTCAGAGGCGCAGAAGAAATACGCGCTTGCGGATGTCACCCATCTGCGGGTGATCTATGAGCATCTTGCCGCCGAGATCGGGAAAAGCGGGCGCGGATCGTGGGTGGAGGAAGAGCTGAAAACCCTGACCACCCCGGAAACCTATGTCATCCGGCCCGAAGACGCCTGGCTCAGGATCAAGACGCGGACGACCTCGGGGGCATTCCTTTCCATCGTCAGGGAGCTTGCGCGTTTCCGCGAGACAGAGGCCCGGTCACGCAACATACCGCGCGGGCGGATAATGAAGGACGAGGCGATTCTGGAGCTTGCCTCGACAAAGCCGCAGACGCCGCAGGAACTCGGGCGGGCACGGCTGTTGCCGCGTGATGCGCGCCGGGGGGATGTGGCGGCGGGGATACTCTCGGCGGTTGCCACCGGTCTGGCCGCCGACCCGGTGAAGGTTCCTGAGAACGGTATCGACAAGAGCAAGGCCAACCCGGCGCTTGTGGATTTGCTGAGGGTTCTGCTGAAGGCCAGAGCGGATGAGGAGGGCGTGGCCCAGAAGCTGATCATGCCTGCGGCTGATCTTGACGCCATTGCCTCGGGCGCGCGCGATGTGCCGTCGCTCAGGGGCTGGCGCAGGACGGTGTTCGGCGATGATGCGCTGCGGCTGTGCAATGGTGAAATC
This sequence comes from alpha proteobacterium 3107, assembly GCA_001483205.1. GTDB lineage: Bacteria > Pseudomonadota > Alphaproteobacteria > Rhodobacterales > Rhodobacteraceae > 3107. The sequence continues at coordinate 1,667 of JPPB01000084.1, read as the reverse complement.
GCGCTGTCGGCGAGAGGGGGCCGGGTAGAGGTGGTGCCGCTGTGCCCCCCGCGCGCCATGGTTTGAGGCACCTTGCCGGGGCAGGGGCTTCGCCAAGGCCCGAATGTCCCGAAAACGCCCCCCTCACGCCGCCGCTCTGGCCGGGAAACGCGCGTGCTCCCGGATCGGCAGATGGACAATGGCGGAAAACGCACCAACCCCAACCCCGATCCACCAGACCATCCCGTAATCCCCGTAAATATCATACATCCGCCCGCCCAGCCAGACGCCGGTAAAACTGCCCAACTGGTGGCTGAAAAACACGATCCCGTAGAGCGTGCCCATATATTTCAGCCCGTATATATGCGCGACCAGACCCGAGGTCAGCGGCACCGTCGCCAACCACAACGCCCCCATCGCAATCGAAAAGACAATCACCGAGGCCGGTGTGATCGGCATCAGGATAAAGGCCGCCGCCACCACCGTGCGCGCGGCATAAATGCCCGCCAGAAGATACTTTCTGGAATAGTGCTTGCCCAGCCAGCCGGCCAGGATCGTCCCGGCGATATTGGCCAGACCAATCAGCGACAGCGCCACCGCCCCCAGAGCGGCGGTCGTTGACACCCCGATGGCGGCCAGCACCCCCGACGGGTCAATCGCCCCGCACATCTCCGTCACCATCGCCGGGAAATGCGCGGTAATGAACGCAAGCTGATAGCCACAGGAAAAGAACCCGATGAAAATAAGCGTATAGGACGGATCGCGGAGCGCCGCCGTCACCGCCTTGCCCATGCCGTCATCAGGGGCCGCCCGGTCTGTCTCTGCCTGGGCAGAGGCGGGGGCGCGCATCATCGGCAGCACCAGCAGCACCGAAAGGATTGCGGCGGCAAAGGCCAGAAACACCGACTGCCACGGCATGAACGCCAGCATGACTTCGGCGACCGGCGGGCCGATGACCTGCCCGGCGGACCCGGCGGCGGTGGCAATGCCCAGCGCGACAGAGCGGTGCTCGTCCGGGGCCGCGCGCCCGACCATCGCCAGAATGACACCAAACCCGGTGCCCGCGATACCAAAGCCGACAAGGATTTCCAGAAACTGATGCGCGCCCGGCGTCACCGCAAAGGATGACAGCACCAGCCCCACCGCATAGCACAGCCCCCCCAGAATGATCGCCCGCCGGTCGCCGAGTTTCTCGGCCAGCGCGCCGAAGATCGGCTGACCGATCCCCCAGGCGAGGTTCTGAATGGCGATGGCAAAGGAAAACTCGGCCCGGAGCCAGCCGAACTCCTCTCCGATCGGGATCTGGAACACGCCGAAAGCGGCCCGAATGCCGAAGCCCATCGCGATGATGACGCAGCCTCCGATCAGGACGGGGGTGAAAAGCGGCGCGCGGTCAGTTGTCATTGTGCTCCTGCCGGGTAAGCGTTTCGGTGGCGTCCCGATGGCAGAATCGAAACGCCCCCGCGCCACGCTGACGCGATTTCGGGGCCGGGTCAATTCATTCCTTGTGGGGTGGCCCGTCCCGGAAACGGTTCGGTGGGGCGTTTCAGGGCCGAACGGGCCGAGCCCCAATGGCGGCGCGGCTTGGGCAGTTCCGCCGGGCGGGAACAGGGCCGGGGCCTGGACTCAAAATCCGGGTGTTATACTATATGTCAGCAATGCTGTCCTTATCCGCGGATAAGCCTCAC
>JPPB01000083.1 GCA_001483205.1 alpha proteobacterium 3107 | reverse complement strand
CGCGAAAGTTTTCCCCCCGGTCGATCCGGTCGTTCATAGCGTGCAGATCGACCTCGGCAAACAGAGCGCGGCGGCGCGCCCGCCCGATCACGCGGTCATAGAACCGCTCCGGCCGCCATTCGATCAGGACGTTGCCGATGTCGAAGATCACTGCTTCGGGCCGGGGCATTTTTCGGCCTTGTCCGACGGATAGCTGCGCGGTCTCACCCGCGCCGTTGGCCGCTGGCCGCTCGTCCGTCACCGTCAGTCCTTCCCGAATTTGTTTTTGAGCCAGTCAAGCGCCGCTCTCTGATCGCCCTGTGTCGCCCGCCGCAACTGCCCCAGCAGCCATGTCCAGCTTGGCGGTTCCTGGGCAAGATTTTTAGCTCCCTGGTTGCAGGTGCTGCACAGGGCGCGAAGGTTTGACGCTTCGTCCTTTCCGCCATGGTCGCGATCCACAATATGCCCGACATGCAGCCGTGCCCGTCGGCCATCCTCCATTTCATCGCCCGCGCCAATCCCGCACATCTGGCAGGTATAGCCGTTGCGTTCCAGCACTTGCGCCCGAAGGCGACCGGATATGTTCGGCGAGAACCTGTATTCGCCCGGTTCCGGCGGTTTGGCTTCAAGCACATATTCGCCGGGTCGCAAATCCGCCCGGTCGTTATGGCTGCTGATTTGCCAGCCCTCGGCCCGCAGCTCCCGCAAACGGCGCGCCCACTCGGTGATTTCCGGCCCTACCGCGTCCTGTATCTGTCTGGCGGTGACAACCTCACCCACACGCGGCTTCAAAAAGCGGCGTATGAGCTCTTTTGACCCGATCCTTGCCATGCGTTTCCCCCCGCAAATGCCGCATCAACTGTCGCCCGACATATTCTGCATAGGCGGGCGGAATCGCCTCGTTGATTTCACGCTTCGTCATCCAGTCGATGCCCATGGCGTCACGGGCCGCCGCAACCGAGCAATTTCCGCCGCCATTCACCGATACATAGTCCGTCCACTCGCAGGTCTTGCCGTAATGCCCTTTCCGCTTGTCGAGCGTATGGCAACGCGGATGTTCGGCATGGGGGATATGGTGTGGCTGTGCGATGGGAAAGTTTGCTTCAAACAGCCGATGCCGGATGACGCGAAGACCGGGAAACATGGTGCCGCAAAGCACGATCGGTGATCGCAATGGCGCGCCCTCAACATTTTCGATCACCCAGGGTTTGCCTGTCGCTTGCAGCATCGTGCGGGTGTCATCCACCAGATCAGGCCAGTCTTCGGCATTGCCGTTCCGCTTTGCCAGATCGGAGTAGTGTTGACAGGGCGGCGATGCGTGGATTGCATCAAACCCGGCGATGAACGCCGCATCAAGCGTCAGTGCGTCCGCCTGCACGAAATGGCAGGGGTAGTTCGGTTGCGGCTCTTTATCAACGCCGGTCACGTCAAAACCCGCCCGCTCATACCCGACTGCCGCGCCCCCGGCACAGCAGAACAAATCCAGCAGCTTTGGGCGGCGCGTCCCAGGCCTCATGTCAACAAAGTGCGTTCGGCGGCGCGTTTTGCACTTTCCCGTGTCACGGTCGAGCTTTCAGGCGCGTTGCCCAGAATAAAGCTGATCCTTTGCCGGGCAATCTGCTCTTCCGACAGCTTCTCATCCGGCAATTCGTCAAGCAGCTTCTGAAGCTCCGGGCCATTCACAGGTTCGCCCAGAAAGGATTTTCTCGGAACCGGCATCGCATTTCTCCCTTCGCTGCATGGGCCTTGATCCTACCCACGAACGCCCCCGTGACTCAACCCCGCATCACGGGCTGTCCCGCAAGGTGAACCATATTCGCCGCACCTCCTTTCACCCCGTCCCGGCCCCCGTTTCCGCCCCCTTGCGCCCGACCTTGTATTCGTCCGGGATCGGCATCCGGTTAAAGGCATCCAGCCCGGCGACTTTGTAAGCCTCGGCCAGGGTCGGGTAATTGAACGTGTTCTCGACGAAATAATCCACCGTGCCTTTCAGGTTAAGCACCGCCTGCGCGATATGGATCAGCTCCGTCGCGCCCTCACCCACAATCTGCACCCCCAGAATCCGGCGCGTCTTCAGGCTCACCAGCATTTTCAGCATCCCGTGCTCCAGCCCCATAATATGGCCGCGCGATGTTTCGCGAAACCGGGCGATGCCGACCTCATAGGGGATGCCGCGGGTCTGCAACTCTTCCTCTGACATGCCGCAGGTGGATATTTCCGGCACGGAATAAATCCCGTAAGGAAACCACGGGCTTTCCGGCAGGGTCGGGGTCTCCAGCGCATGACAGGCGGCGACCCGCCCCTGCTGAAGCGCGGTTGAGGCCAGCGACGGATGCCCGATCACATCGCCCGCCGCATAGATATGCGGCGTTGCGGTCTGATAGGTCTTGCGGTCCACGGCCAGCCGCCCGCGCGCATCGGCCTCAAGCCCCGCAGCCTTAAGGTTGAGCGTCGCCGTCGCGCCGATCCGCCCGGCGGCAAACAGCAGCATTTCGGCGCGCACATGGCGGCCATTGGCCAGGCTCACCTCGACATGCTCGCCCATGTCCTCGATGTTCTCAATCGCCGAACCAAGGCGCAGATCAACGCCGTTTTCCCGGATTTGATGGGTAAACTCGCCGATCAGGGTCTTGTCGATGAACTCCAGAAAGGTTTCGCGCGATTCAATCAGCGTCACCCGCACGTCAAGCGCCGAGAACATCGTCGCATATTCAACACCGATCACGCCCGCGCCGACCACAATCAGGCTGCGCGGGATTTGCGCCATATCAAGGAACTCGTCACTGTCCACAATGGTGCGCCGGTTGAACGGCACCGTCTTCGGGCGATGGGTTCGGGTGCCGGTGGCGATCAGGAACCGCCCGGCACTCAGACGCGCCACATCCCCGGCCTCGGTCGCAACCTCAATCCTGTCCGGTCCGGTGAACCGCGCCGCCCCCGAAAGCGTATCGACATGGTTGCGGTTGAACTGGTGCTCCAGCACATCGACCTCGTATTCCAGCGTCTTGTGCAGGCGAACCTTGAGGTCTTCGGCGCGGATTTCGTCCTTCACCCGGTAGGCGCGCCCGTAAAAGCTGCGCTCGCGCCAGCCCGACAGGTTCAGCACCGTCTCGCGTAATGTCTTGGACGGAATGGTGCCCGTATGCACCGACACCCCGCCCAGCCGGTCCTTGCGGTCAACCACCAGCACCCGGCGTTTCAGCTTACCGGCCTGAATACCGGCGGCGCGTCCCGCCGGGCCGCTGCCGATAATGATCAGATCATAATGGCTCATGGGGCTACTCCGCCAGCAATGCGTCGGCGTGAAAGGCGATGTGATCTTCCATAAAGCTCGCCACGAAGAAATAGCTGTGGTCATAACCCCTGTGCAGGCGAAAGATCATATCCTGCCGACGCCGGGCGGCGGCCCCGGCAAGGGCGGCGGGGTCAAGCTGTTCAAAGAACGGGTCATCGGTGCCCTGATCGATCAGCATCGGGCCTTCAAACCCCTTGTCGCGCATCAGCAGGGTTGCATCATGGCCTGCCCAGGCCGCCGGGTCATCCCCGAGATAGGCCGAGAACTGCCTGCGGCCCCAGTCGCTTTGGCTCGGGTGGGCAATCGGCGCAAAGGCCGAGACAGAGCGGTAGCGCCCCGGCGGGCTGCGCATCGCCAGTGTCAGCGCGCCATGCCCCCCCATCGAATGGCCGGTCAGCGCCTGCCGCTCTGCATCCAGCGGGAAAGCCTCAAAAACCAACGCCGGAAGCTCTTCGGCCACATATTCCCACATGCGGAAATGCGCCGCCCACGGCTTTTGAGTGGCGTTGACGTAAAAACCCGCCCCCTGTCCCAGATCATAGGCGTCATCATCGGCCACCCCTGCGCCGCGCGGCGATGTGTCGGGAAAAACAAGCGCGATGCCCCTGTCCGCCGCATGGGCCTGCGCGCCCGCCTTGGTCATGGCGTTCTCGTGGGTGCAGGTCAGGCCGGACAGATACCACAGAACCGGCACCGGGCCGTCATGGGCCGCATCCGGCAGGAACAGGCCAAAGGTCATGTCGCAACCGCAGGCTTGTGACGCATGGGCATAGACCCCCTGCACGCCGCCGAAACAGCGGTTTTCCGATATGGTTTTCATCCGTGGCACCTCTCTGTTGGCGGTTGCCGCCTTTCCTAGCAGTCTGCGCGCGCCGCGCAAATGCCAAAACGTTCGGGCCGCGCGCCTTATGGTCAGGCCAAAACCACTGACCGGGATGATCAGGCCAAAAATCGTTGATCGGCGCATCCGGCACTTGACATCCTCTTGGCTTTTGCTCAACAAGAGTGGCGAGAGCGACAATCCCGTATCACGGTTGTGTCCTGATCGGGGGTGTATCTTGCTGGTCGGAAAATGCAGGGGTGTGAAATGGCATTGACAACACTGATCGATCCGGGTGCTATGGCTATAATCAG
>JPPB01000082.1 GCA_001483205.1 alpha proteobacterium 3107 | reverse complement strand
CCGGAATGTAAGGGCTTACATTTTCGGTGAAAGCGCTTACATCCATGCAGCAGCGCCCTGACAGGATCGGGGGCCGAACCTGTGATCAATTTTATGTCGCAACGCTCTATGGCAGGATCATCGCAAATTTGGAATATAGGGAAAAGCGACTGCCCGGCTCGGCTATTATGCAGAGGTCTTAGCAAACGCACCTGCCGCCCGTGTTTTTACTGATACCCTGACAGGGCCATCTCCAGCCCCCCAATCAATCCCGCGCCGTCCCGCCATATCCGCCAAGACCAAACGCCTCGCGCATAAAGCTCAGCGCCACCCCCAGCCCGTCCGGTGCAATACCGTGGCCCATACCCGCCATCACATGGGCATAGACCTCAAACCCCGCCCCGTCCAACGCCGCCTTTGCCTCATTCAGGGATTGCGGCGGCACCACATCGTCGCGGTCGCCGTGCATCAGCAGAACCGGCGGTTTCGAGCGCGCCTCTGCCCCCAGATGTTCCGGCGCAAGCAACCTGCCGGAGACCGCCACAACCCCCGCGACCGCCTGCGCCCGCCGGGGGGCAATATGCAGCGCCATCATCGCGCCCTGGGAAAAGCCGAACAGAACCGTGTTTTCCGGGCCGATCCCCTCTGCGCCCAGGGCCAGGTCAAGCCAGGCGTTCAGGTCATCGGCGGCGCGCATCAACCCGGCCTGTGCGGCGGCCTCGGACGACCCGTCGATCCACGGGATCGGAAACCACTGAAAGCCGGACGGGTTGGCGACGCTCTGCTCCGGCGCATCGGGGGCAAGAAACACCGTGTCCGGCAAATGGGGGGCCAGCGGCTCGGCAAGGCCCAGAAGGTCACCCCCGTCGGCCCCATAGCCATGCAGGAAAACAACCATGCGCCTGCCCTGTCCTGTCGGCGGCCCGCGCCGCGCGGTCTTCAGCGTTCTTGTCATCCGATCCCTTCCCGTTTCTTTTCCACGCGATAATAGGCCCAGAGTGCGCGCGCGGCGACCGCCCGCCATGGGGACCAGCGTTCTGCCAGTGTGCGCATCTGCCCCTCGGCGGGGCGGGCCTCAAGTGCAAAGAGGATGCGGGCGGCCTCCCGCAGGGCCAGATCGCCCGGCGCAAACACATCGGCGCGCCCGAGCGAGAACATGGCATAAATCTCTGCCGTCCAGCGCCCGATACCGTTTATCCCGGTCAGGGTGGCGATGACCTGTTCGGCCGGCTGGTCTCTGAACGCCGGATAGTCGATCCCGGCGCGGGCCAGCGCCCGGACATAGCGGATTTTCTGCGCCGACAGACCGCAGGCGCGCAAATCGTCGTCATCGGCGCGGATGATCCGGTGCGGCTCGGTCAGGCCCGCCGCCTGCATCCGGCCCCGGATCGCCTGTGCTGCGGCAACCGAGAGCTGTTGGCTGATGATCGCATCGAGCAGCGCGCCGAACCCGTCCGGCCGCAGGCGAAGGGGCAGGGGGCCGGTAACCCCGATCGCATCGGCCATGCGCGGGCAGGACCGGGACAGCCACGCGGCCCCTTCATCGACACAAGCCTGTGAGTGAATGATGCGCCCGACCATGCGGCGCGCCCTATCACGGGGGCGGGTGGTGTCAAGCGGGATGGTTATGCGCGCCGGGGTGTCAGGCGGACAGGCGTATTGCCTCATCCATGGTCAGGGGGCGGGGGGTGTTGTTGTGGCATATCTCGACATCATCAAGGACATTTGCCTTGATCATGCGCCTGCGCTTGCTGTCCGGCAGGTCGTGGATGTTCATGTGGCATTCATCGCCACTATCTGATGGTTTGTATTCCAGGCGAGCTTCTTCGGGGAGTTTAGATATTGGTATTCTCCAGAAGACCGGCGGGTCTCCGGATATTCGGGCGTCATAGAAACGTCGGATATGTTCGCATTCGCTTCCACTACACTCCACAGCACATTTTGCGTCGATGACCGATATGCCGCCATTGTTTGAGGAGTTTTGGAAAGCAAGACTTTTGAATCGCTGTTTTTCACTGCTGAAATGTTTTGGATGAAGAAGTCGGATGATTTCATCGACCGCCACGATAGCCCCCTCAGATATTTTTCGATGTCGGACAGAGACACGCCTTTTTGCTCATGGATGACATCTTCATCCACGTCACCCTCGTCGGTCTCGTGCAACAGGTCGGTCTGACCATTCCGGTGGCAAAAAATATCCAGCGTATCCTGCCCATGATAGCCGGAAACCAGAATGCCGCCTTCTGTGTCGGGAAAGACTTCGATGGCGTCGGCACCATATTCCGCAAGCAGTCCGTTGGCGCGCAGAGCCGTGGAAACAGCAGCTTCGGTCGCGCCGCAGCCTTCGCCGTAATGCCACCCGTCCGGCAACGACATGAAAGAGAAGATTTGATCCGCAATGGGATCGTTTGCCTCCATGCGCCGAAAGATTGTCTCGGATAACAACGGATGTGTATGCGCTTTCATTCCTTTTCGCTCTTCTCAAACGCTTGCTTGATCTTGTCCATTGTCAATATCTTGCTATTTGTGCGTTGTTCAAGTGTGTCAATCGCGGCGCTCAGTTGTGTCGCAAGCGATTTGGCTGTGTTGAAAGACAACTGCAATTTGCACTGCGGCTGCCCGCTCCTCATGGTGAGTATGCTCATGTCAGACAAAGACATGCCGATTACGAACCCGTCGATGTAGATTTCCGGATATGTGACAACCGAAATGTCGCTGACATCCGGCTTTGTTTCATCGGCCATTTTCGTCCCCTCAAAGCATATTTCGCCGCGCCTTGGCGGTATTGATCCTGTTCATATGGTCCCCCAAACGTGCAAATGTCAGCGCTGCGAGGAACGCGAACACGATGCCGTCGTGTTCATATGGTCCCCCAAACGTGCAAATGTCAACTCATTTGGCCCCCCCCGCCCGAAACAAAACCGTGACCGGCCCCCCCGTGCGTTCGCCCTTTTCATTGCCTGCACGCCGGGCTAAGGCTCCCCCATGAGCGAAGCGGTTCTTCAGGCCCCCGGCAACACGGCGCGGGCACGGCGCAACGTTGCGGTGCTGGTCACGGCGCACGCGATCCTTGGCGCACAGATACCGATGCTGTTCCTCATCGGCGGGCTGGCCGGTCAGATGCTGGCCCCGAACATCTGTCTGGCGACGCTTCCGGTGACGATGATCGTTTTCGGCTCTATGCTGTCATCGCGCCCGGTCTCCACCTTCATGCAGCGGCACGGGCGCCGGGCGGGTTTCATCGCCGGGGCAGCGGGCGGCGCGGCGGGGGCGGCCCTCGGCGCATACGGGCTGTTCACGCAATCATTCACCCTGTTGCTGGCCGGATCGTTCATATCCGGTTTCTATGTTGCAACCCAGGCGCTCTATCAGTTTGCCGCCGCCGACACCGCCCCGGACGACTTTCGCCCCAAGGCGATCTCTTATGTCGTGGCCGGGGGGCTGGTGGCGGCGATCATCGGCACCCAGGTGGCGAAGCTGGCCAATTTCGCCCTGCCGACGCCGTTTCTGGGCGCGTATCTGACCATCGTCCTGATCAACATTGCCGGGGCCGGGATATTCCTGCTGCTCGACATCCCCCTGCCGCCCCGCGACGGAGAGGACGGCGGCGTTGCCCGCAACCGCTGGCAGCTTTTGCGCACCCCGACCATTGCGGTGGCGATCATCTGCGCGACGGTTTCCTATGCGCTGATGAGCCTGGTGATGACATCAACCCCGCTGGCCGTTGTCGGCTGCGGATACGGAGAGGCCGCCGCCGCCGATGTGGTCATGGCCCATGTGCTGGCGATGTTCGGCCCCGCCTTTTTCACCGGCCATCTGATCAACCGGTTCGGGGCAGAGAAAATCGTGGCGACCGGTCTGCTGATCCTGAGTGCGGCGGGGGCGGTCGCGCTGTCGGGGGTTGATCTCAGCCGGTTCTTCGTTGCGCTGATCCTGCTTGGGGTTGGCTGGAATTTCGGTTTTATCGGTGCGACGGCGATGCTGTCGGGTGCGCACACGCCCGAAGAGCGTGGCCGGGTGCAGGGCATGAATAATATGATTGTCTTTGGGGTGGTGACCGTGGCCTCGCTGTCCTCGGGGGGGCTGATGAACTGTGCCGGGGGCGATGTGGTTCAGGGATGGGCAGCGGTCAATCTGGCGATGGCCCCGTTTCTGGCACTCGCGGGCGGGGCGCTGATATGGCTGACGGTGCGGGGGCGGGCCGAAGCGCGCTGACCCCCTGATCAAGGCTTCTGCATACTGGTTTAGGCCGGGCAGTCGCTTGCCTGGACGGGCACCCCTTATCCGCGGATAAGGTCAACGCTTCTGACATATAGTGTAACGCCGTAAAATTGACCACAGGCTTAAAACCTGATCCTGTCAGGGCACTGCTGCATGAATGTAAGCGCTTTCACCAAAAATGTAAGCCCTTACATTCCGGGAAAAGAGGC
>JPPB01000081.1 GCA_001483205.1 alpha proteobacterium 3107 | reverse complement strand
CCGGCCCGGCGGAAGCGAAGCGCCCGCCGTGGGGCGGGGCGGGCGCTGCCCGGCGCAAGCGCCGGGCGGGACATTTGGGGGGCTATACAGCCTTATAAAGAGGTCTTTTTGGGCTTTACGCCCCGGTTCAGACCGACAACCGCCCCGCCTGACTGCCGCGCTCACGATAGGGCGTGGTGCTGTAATGCGCCCGGTAACATTTCGAGAAATGCGACGGCGACGCAAACCCGCAGGCCAGCGCGACATTGATCACGCTCATCTCGGTCTGCATCAAGAGGTTGCGCGCCTTCTGCAACCGCAGCTCCATATAATACCGTTTGGGGGAACGGTTGAGATAGCGGCGGAACAGCCGTTCAAGCTGTCTTGTGGACATGCCGACATCCCGCGCCAGAACCGACGGCGAAATCGGCTCTTCGATATTCTGCTCCATCATCCGGATCACCGCCGCCAGTTTCGGGTGGCGCACACCGATGCGCGACGGCACCGACAGGCGCTGCGTATCCTGATCGGTGCGGATCGAGGCATAGATAAGCTGATCGGCAACCGTATTTGCCAGCTCCTCGCCATGATCCTCGGCAATGATCTTCAGCATCAGGTCAATCGAAGAGGTGCCGCCTGCGGTCGAGGGCCGCTTGCCGTCAATCACGAACACCGATTTGGTCAGGTTCACCTCGGGAAACTCCTCGGCAAAGCTGTCCTGATTTTCCCAATGGATCGTCGCCCGCTTGCCATCCAGCAGCCCGGCTTTGGCAACCGTATGCGACGCGGTGCAAAGCCCGCCGATGATAATGCCGTATCGCGCCTGCTTGCGCAGCCAGTTCAGGATCGGGCGGGTTGTTGCCGTCTGTATGTCGTTGCCGCCGCACACAAGCACCACATCATCGCGGCCAACATCGATCAGCCCCATGTTCACGCTGAACACCGCCCCGTTCGAGCAGGTGACGGAAACCCCGTCCTCACCCGCCATGATCCACTCATAGAGGGTCTTGCCACTGGCCTGGTTGGCCAGCCGCAGGGGTTCGATTGCACCGGCAAAGGACAGCATGGTGAACCGGTGCAGCAGCAGAAAGACAAAGCGGCGCGGCTTCGGGGTGTCAGCCCGGACATTTGCGGGAGCCTTGTTCTGCGTCATGGTTGCGTCCCCTGCGGTTCAGGCGGTGAGCGATACAGGTTTCAACAGGGCATTAGCAGCGTAAGCGATTCTTGCCGTCGATAACAGCGCGGTCGCACGGATTTGTGCGGTTGGCAAGCCGGGCGGTTTGCGGCTATAGAAAAAAACTTGTGAAACCGCTGTTGCAGGAGCAAGCGCAATGACCCCGGTCTGGAGCAAATCGGGCTGGCGCGACCGGCCAAGGGTGCAGATGCCCGACTATCCGAATCAGTCCGCCCTTGGCGCGGTCGAGGCGCAACTGGCCGAATATCCCCCGCTGGTCTTTGCCGGTGAGACCCGCAAGCTCAGGGACGCCCTGGCAAAGGTGTCGCGGGGCGAGGCGTTCCTGTTGCAGGGCGGGGATTGTGCCGAGAGCTTTGCAGAGTTTTCGGCGGACAACATCCGTGACACCTTTAAGGTGCTGCTCCAGATGGCCATCGTGCTGACCTACGGGGCCAGGGTGCCGGTGGTCAAGATCGGGCGCATGGCCGGTCAGTTCGCCAAACCGCGTTCCGCGCCGGTCGAGGCCAGGGATGGCACCGAATTGCCGAGCTATCGCGGCGACATCATCAATGAGCTGGGATTTACGCCCGCCGCGCGGCAGCCTGACCCGGCGAAGATGCTGCGGGCCTATACCCAATCCGCCGCAACCCTGAACCTGTTGCGCGCCTTTTCCACCGGCGGCTATGCGGATGTGCATCAGGTTCATGCCTGGACGCTCGGCTTTACCGGGCGGCAGGAGGCCGTGCGCTATCGCGACATGGCGGACCGGATTTCCGATGCGCTGGATTTCATGGCGGCGGCGGGGGTGGACGGCGACAACGCGCACACGCTCAGGACCGTCGATTTCTACACCAGCCACGAGGCGTTATTGCTGGAATACGAAGAGGCGCTTTGCCGCGTCGATTCGACCTCCGGCAAGCCGGTCGCCGGGTCCGGGCATATGATCTGGATCGGTGACCGGACGCGCCAGCCGGACGGCGCGCATGTGGAGTTCGCGCGCGGGGTGCAGAACCCCGTCGGGCTGAAATGCGGCCCGACCATGGATGAGGACGACCTGAAACGGCTGTTGGCGACGCTGAACCCGCAAAACGAGGCCGGGCACCTGACCCTGATTGCCCGGTTCGGGGCCGGGGCGGTCGGTGATCATCTGCCGCGCCTGATCAGGACCGTGCAGTCCGAGGGCGCACATGTGGTCTGGTGCTGTGATCCGATGCACGGCAACACGATCAGGTCATCTTCGGGCTATAAGACCCGGCCTTTTGAGGCGGTGCTGCGCGAGGTGCAGGAGTTTTTTGCCGTTCACCAGGCGGAAGGTTCGGTTCCCGGCGGGGTGCATTTCGAGATGACCGGCAAGGATGTGACCGAATGCACCGGCGGGGTGCGGGCGGTCACCGATGAAGACCTGTCCGACCGCTATCATACCGCCTGCGACCCGCGCCTGAACGCCAGCCAGTCGCTGGAACTGGCGTTCCTGATCGCGGAAGAACTGTCGGCAAGCCACAAGGCCGGGCAGGCCGCGGCGGTATAGGCCATTACCGTCAGGGATCGGGGGCAGGCGCGGCTTGTCATTGGCCCCATGCGAAAACGCCGCCCCCGGTCAGGTGGGCGGCGTCGGTGAAGAACCGGTTGGCGGCAGTGCGCTACTGGGCGATCCCGAACAGCGGAATGATCCGGTCCAGAATGAACAGAACCGTCACCAGACCGCCCAGGGTATAGATCGCCCGGTTGGTCGAATGCGTGATCTCGGCCTTGAGCTCGCCTTTGACCTCGGCGATGTCTTCCTTGAGTTCGCCTTTGACCTCGGCGATCTTCGTATTGAGTTCGCCCTTGAGTGCGACCTCAAGCTGTTTGACATCGGCCTTGAGTGCGGTCTCAAGCTGTCTGACATCGGCTTTTGTGGCGACATTCTCGTCCACCACACGGTTCATCTGCCCGATGATCGCACGGGCGTGCCCAGGGGTGATCCCGGCGGCTTCCAGCGCCTCGGCGGCGCTCAGGGTATCGAAGTGATTGTTCATTGCATTCCTTCTCTACAGCATTTTCCGCCTCGGGAAAAGAGCCGGGCGGTATAATCTGACGGCCAGATTTTGATTGCAAGCCCTGGCTCTTTCCCGGCGGGTCCGACGGGTCACCATTGATAAACTATTCCGAAAAATTCCGAAAAATGGAATATATCGCTGGAGCGGCACCGCGCCGGGCCATAGTCTGACATCACCCGGTAAGGTGACGTGACCGGCCCCGTTCTGCGCTTTCATGCGCTTTGCTGACACGGGCGCGAACGGTCGAGGAGAAACAATATGGCCGAAACCCCCGTCCGGCAGACCGCCCGGACGAAAATTCTGAAGGTCTATGAGATTGTGCTGCGTCATGGCCCGATTTCGCTTGATGAGGTTTATCCGAAAACAGAGCATTCGCGCACCGCCACTTTCCGGGCGCTGAAGCAACTGGAAAGGGCCGGGTGGATCAGGCCGCTGATCAACCGTCATCAGTTCGTCGCCACATCCCTGATCAACAATCTGATGGCCGCCGGTTCGGTTTCACTGCCCGAGGTTGATCTTGTCAGTGCGCTTGTGCAGGACATCATCACGCGCGAGGCGATGCATGTTGACATCGGGATGTATGTGACGGATCAGACATTCCATCTGCTTGAAAGCAGCAACAAGGCGGCACGGCTCAACACCCCTCAATACCCGCATCAGAGCAGCGCCGCGCTGGTTGCATACTGCATATCAGCGGAAGACCGTGGGGAAGGGCCGTTCGGGGGGGGTGCCAGCGGGCCGGATATGGAGCATTTCCGCGAACGGCTGAAGCTGTGCCGCCAGGACATTCAGAGGAACCATCGCTTTTTCTGTGTCGATGAGCTGTCGTCAACAATCGGGCTGCGGTTCAGAAGCAATCTTGTCGGGGCGCTGAGCATCACCCAGAAGAGCGTGGGCACAGGGAACGTTTCCGAATTGCTGAAATGCTCAAAGGAAATCGTGGGGCTGTTGCGGCAGAACGGGATATTGGGGGGTATCGGGGACGCGCCGGGCTGAGCGGGCACCGGGGGGGGCCATGGCCGGTTGCGGGGTTTGTCTGTTTCCCGAAGACCTCTGCATCTTGGCGCATCGCTGGCCAACCCGTCCGCCCGGCGGAACTGCCCAAGCCGCGTCGCCGCACCCCTCAAAAGACCTCTGCATAAGGCTGTATAGCCCCCCAAATGTCCCGCCCGGCGGAACGCCGGGCAGCGCCTTGGGGCTCCGCCCGTTCGGCCCTGAA
>JPPB01000080.1 GCA_001483205.1 alpha proteobacterium 3107 | reverse complement strand
GGTTCAGGGCAACCGCCCCGGCCTCGGTCTTGTGGGCAATGCCCTGTGCCTTCAGCGCCACCGGAAAGCCGAGCGTTGCCGCCGCCTGTGCCGCCGCCGCCGGGCTGTCCGCCACTGCCGATTGCGGCACCCGCAGCCCATGGGCGGACAGGGCGGATTTTGCCTCTGCCTCGCTCAGGGTCCGGCCGTCAGAGACCGGCGCGGGCAACAACAGCGGTTCGGCGGGGTTGGCAGCGGCGCGGCACTGCCCCAGCCAGGCCGCCGCCTCAATCGCGCGTATCGCCTCGTCCAGGCCACATAAGGGGGCGATCCCCGCCGCCAGCAGGTCCAGCGCTTCCTCTTCCGGCATGTTTTCATGGAGCGTCGCGACAATCGCCATCGGCACCGCGCGCTCTGTCCGTGCCCGCACCGCCCCGGTGATCACCGGGCGCCAGTCCTTGGCCGTGCAACGATCCTCGCGCGGGAAATCAAGGATAATGACCCCGAGCGCCAGGCCAGGGTCCATCATCGCGGTAAAGGTTTCGCCCAGCCGTCCGGCATCACGCCAGATATAGGTGTGGTAATCGAGCGGGTTGCTCAGCGCCACCATCGGGCCGAGGGCCGCGCGCAGGGCGTCATGCTGTGTCAGGCAAAGGGCGGGAAACGCCACCTCTGCCCCGAGCGCGGTATCGGCGATCAGGCTGGCCTCGCCGCCCGAACATGACATCGACGCGATCCGGTTCGATTTCAGCGGCCCGACCACATGCAAGAGCTTCAGCGCCTCCAGAAACGCCGGAATGCTGTCGGCCCGCGCGATGCCAAGACGGGCGAGCAAGGCGTGCGCCCCCGCCGCGCCGCCTGCCAGCGACGCCGTATGCGACAGGGTAGCCGCCTGCGCGTGATCAGACCTGCCGACCTTGAGCGCAACCACCGGCTTGCCCAGATCGCGGGCGGTGGCGGCAAGGGCCTCGAACCCGCGCAGGTCGTCAATGCCCTCGATATGCAGGCCAAGCGCGGTCACGCGCGGGTCGGCCAGCATCGCCGCGCCAATCGCCGACAGGCCGGTCTGCGCCTGATTGCCCACCGCCGCCAGATAGGCAATCGGCAGGCCGCGCCGCTGCATCGAGATATTCATGGCGATGTTCGAGGACTGGCTGATGATCGCGACGCCGCTGGTCAGCCGCGCGCCGCCCTGCTGATCTGGCCAGAGCGCGGCCCCGTCCAGATAGTTCACAAAGCCATAGCAATTCGGCCCGATCAGGGTCATGTCCCCGGCGGCGGCCAGCAGGTCATCTTGCAGGTCCGCGCCACCGGCATCTTCGCCGCGCGCCTCGCGGAAGCCACTGGCAAGGCAGATCGCGCCGCCTGCGCCCATGGCCGAGAGCGCGCCCGCGGCCTCAATCGTCAGATGCCGGTTGACGGCGATATAGGCCGCGTCCGGCACCCCCGGCAGATCAGCGATGCGCGGGTAAGCCTTTTCGCCCTCAAGCGTGTCCCGCACCGGATGCACCGGCCAGATCGCGCCCTCATAGCCGATGGCGCGGCTGTTGCGGATAACATTGCGCCCCCACTCGCCGCCGCCGATGATGGCCACGGACGCCGGGCGCAGGAGTTTGCGAAGCCCCCCCATGCCTTACGCCCCCAGTGGCCGCAGCAATTCACGGCTGATGATGTGGCGCTGAATCTCGCTGGTGCCGTCCCAGATGCGTTCGACCCGCGCATCCCGCCAGAACCGTTCAATCGGCAGGTCGCTCATCAGCCCCATGCCGCCGTGGATTTGCAGGGTCGCGTCCGTCACCCGCGCCAGCATTTCGGTGGCATAGAGCTTTGCCCCGGCGATTTCGCGGTTCGCGGGCAGGCCCTGATCCAGCCGCCAGGCGGCCATCAGGGTCAGCAGATCGGCGGCGTCGATTTCGGTGATCATGTCGGCAAGCTGAAAGCTCACCCCCTGAAATTTGCCGATTTTCTGACCGAACTGTTTGCGTTCCGCCGCATAGCCAAGCGCATGGTCAAAACAGCGCCGCGCGCGGCCCACGCTCATCGCCGCAACCGTGATCCGCGTCGCATACAGCCATTCGTTCATCACCGCAAAGCCGCCATCGACCTCGCCCAGCACCTGCCCGTCAGGCAGGCGGCACTCGTCAAACTCCAGAATCATGTTCCGGTAGCCGCGATGGCTGACGGACCTGTAGCCATCACGCACGGCAAAGCCCGGTGTGCCCCGATCAACCAGAAAGGTGGTGATGCGTTTTTTCGGGCCACGCGGCGTCTGATCCTCTCCGGTGGCGACGAAAACGATGAAAAAATCCGCGTGATCGGCACCGGATATGAAATGCTTGACGCCGTTCAGCACCCAATCACCGCCATCGCGCACGGCGGAACATTTCATCGCCCGCACGTCCGATCCGGCCTCGGGTTCGGTCATCGCCAGCGCGTCCATCTTTTCGCCGCGCACGGCGGGCAGCAGATAACGCTCTGTCTGATCGTCCCGGCACGCCATCAGGATGTTCTGGGGCCGCCCGAAGAAATGGGTCAGCGCCATCGACCCCCTGCCAAGCTCGCGCTCGACCAGGGCGAAATCAACATGCCCCAGCCCCGCGCCGCCGACGCTTTCGGGAAAGTTGCAGGCGTAAAACCCCAGTTCCAGGGTTTTTGCCCGGATTGCCCCGGCAATTTCGGCGGGCACCTCGCCGGTCCGCTCGACCTGTTCCTCATGGGGATAGATTTCGGTCTCGACGAAACGCCGGACCGTGGTGACGATCATCTCCTGCTCTTCGGTCAGGCCAAACCGCATGACGACTTTCCTTTGCGCCCCGTTGCGCGAAAGGGTATGAAAGTCGCGGCAGAGGATCATGCAGTTCGGTCAGAAATCATGCCGGAGTGGACAAATAAACACCCCCGAAAGCGGCGATACGCGATCCTGCTGTTCGACCGCTTCTCGAACCACTGTTTTGCCAACACGCTGGAGCCGCTGCGCGCCGCAAACGGTTTTGTCCCCGAACCGGCTTATGAGTGGAGCGTCCACACGGTGACCGGCGATGTGGTGACCTCTTCCAGCGGGGTGCGTATTCTGCCCGATGCGGCGCTTGATCGGGCGATGTCGGGCGAGGCGCTGATCCTGATGCCCAGCTATGACTGGCGCGCCCATGCAACGCCTGCGACGCTGCGCGCCATTCGCGCCGCCGCCGGGCGTTTCGGGGCCATCATGGGCTTTGACACCGGAAGCTGGCTGATGGCAGAGGCCGGGCTGCTCGATAATCGCCGTGCCACCATTCATTTCGATGAACTGGACGCCTTTGCCGAGGCGTTTCCCGACATTGACGTGCGCCGCGAGCGTTGGGTCGAGGACGGCGACCGGATCACCGCCGGGGGTGCGGCCATTGCCTGCGACCTGATGCTGTGCCTGATCGGGCGGCATCTGGGGATGGCGGTTGCCACCGGGGTTGCAAGCCTGCTGATGACCGGGGCGGGGGCGGGGGCAGAGGCAGAGCGGTATGGCGGCGCGGATCGGGCAATCGGCGGGGATGTGCGCGTCGCGCGGGCCATTGCCGGGATGTCGGCCCATATCGAGCACCCGCTGACGGTCGGGATGCTGGCCAGTTACGCGGGATGCACCCGGCGGCAGTTGGAAAACCGCTTTCGGCGGGCGCTCGGGGCCACGCCAAGGCAGGTCTATCAGCGGCTGAGGCTTGATGCGGGGCGGCGGCTGATCGGCGGGTCGTCGATGAGCATTGCCGAGGTTGCGACCCGCTGCGGGTATGAGAACAGCAGCGCCTTTACCCGCGCCTTTCGCCGGACGTTCGGCAAGCCGCCGCGCGCGATGCGGAACTGAAGGCGGGCGCGGGTATGGGTATGGCGGGCCGGGGGGCGGTCGAAATCATCCTGCTGGCGGCCGGGGCGTCGCGGCGGATGGGCGGGCGTGACAAGTTGCTTGAAAGTGCGGGCGGCGAGGCCCTGATCCGCCGGGTGGCGCGGGCGGCCCTGGCCTCTGACGCCGGGCAGGTGCATGTGGTCGTGCCTGCGGGGTGCAGCGGGCGACGGGCGGCGCTTGACGGGCTCGGGGTGAGGGTCGTCGAAAATCCGGGCGCGGCAGAGGGCATGGCGGCCTCGATCCGCGTCGGGGTTTGTGCCGTGTCCGGGCAGGCCGGGGCGGTGATCGTTGCGCTTGCCGATATGCCTGATCTGACCGGGCGGGATTATAATGCGCTGATCCGGGCATGGGCAGAGACAGGCCGGATTTGCCGCGCGGCAACGGCGGAAGGGGTGCCCGGCCATCCCGTCCTGTTCCCCCGGCGCTTTTTTGGTGGTCTGGCCCGGCTGAGCGGCGACCGGGGGGCGCGGGCGGTGCTGACGCGGGCGGCGGATGAGGTGCGCCTTGTGCGGTTGCCGGGGCAGAGGGCGGGAACTGATCTCGATACCCCCCAGGACTGGCAGCGCTGGCGCGGGGGGTGAGGTGCGGCTTTGGAAAGGGCCGGGGGGCCGGT
>JPPB01000079.1 GCA_001483205.1 alpha proteobacterium 3107 | reverse complement strand
GTTTGGCACCTCGATGTCGGCTCATCTCATCCTGGGGCTGAAGCAGGTCCCAAGGGTACGGCTGTTCGCCGTTTAAAGAGGTACGTGAGCTGGGTTTAGAACGTCGTGAGACAGTTCGGTCCCTATCTGCCGTGGGTGTAGGATACTTGAGAGGAGTTGCCCCTAGTACGAGAGGACCGGGGTGAACGATCCACTGGTGGACCTGTTGTCGTGCCAACGGCAGTGCAGGGTAGCTATGATCGGACAGGATAACCGCTGAAGGCATCTAAGCGGGAAGCCCCCCTCGAAACAAGGTATCCCTTGAGGACCGTGGTAGACCACCACGTCGATAGGCCGGAGATGTAAGCGCAGCAATGCGTTCAGTTGACCGGTACTAATTGTCCGACAGGCTTGATTCGATCCGGTAGCAGCCAGGCTTGCCGAATCGGAAGCATACTGAATCATACCCATGTGTGAACTGTGTGACTTGGACAGGTTTCTTCCCCGGTTTGGTGGTCATGGCACAAGCGAAACACCCGATCCCTTTCCGAACTCGGCCGTTAAGCGCTGTCGCGCCGATGGTACTGCGTCTTAAGGCGTGGGAGAGTAGGTCGCCGCCAAACCCGGAAAGAAACCCGATGCGCCCCGTATCTCTCTCGCGATCTCCCACCCAAAACCCATGAAACCTCTGAATGATGGTGTATCAGCCACGGCCAAACCATCCCGACCGACAGCCGGGCCATCATGCAGAAGCCTTTTGCATAGACATCAAAGCCGAATCTCTTATCTTGTCGCTTAACGGCATCAAGACCCGGTCAATCCTGGCCCGGGTCATGCAGGGACCGACAGGGAGAGCGGCATGGATGCGAACGGCGTGCGGGCAAAGCGTTGGGGGATCAACAACGACTATGCCGGACTGACGGATGTTCTTCTGGGCAGGCCGGAGCATTACAAATGGGTCGAGGCTGGCCCCCTGATTGGCCGCACCCTGGCCAATGCGCACAAGACGGGGGTGAAATTCGACCTGCAACTGGCCATGAAGCAGCATTCCGAGATGGTCTCGATCTATGAAGAGAACGGCGTTGCCTGCCACTATCTCGACAGTGACGAAGTGCTGCACCGCAATTTCTTTGCCCGTGACAGCTCGGCGATGACCCCCTGGGGGGCCTTGATCTGTCACATGCAGTTGAAATGCCGCCGGGCGGATTACGTAACTGCGATCAGGTTCTATCAGCAGAATGACATTCCGATCTGGCAGTTCGCCACTGCGGGCCATTTCGAGGGCGGCGATTTCAATATTATCGAGCCGGGCCGGGTGTTGATCGGATATTGCGGCGAACGGTCCGAGCAGGAAGGGGCCGAGCAGGTGGCGGCGTTTGTCCGTGCCGAGGGCTGGGAGGCCGTGGTCGCCCCGATCAGCCGCGAGTTTGTGCATATGGACGGGCTGATCGTGCCGCTGGCGGCAAAGCTGGCGGTGGCCTGCACCGACGCGATGGAGCCGTGGCTGGTGGAGACCATCAGGGGCTGGGGTATCGAGATCGTCGATGTCGAGTATCGCGAGGCGAAAAATCTGGGCGTGAATCTGGTTGCTCTGGGCAATGGCAAGGTATTGTCGATGGCAGGGGCAAAGGATTTGAACGCCAGAATGAGGGCGCTTGGGTTCGAGGTCTATGACCCCGACATGTCGATGTTCACTCTGGGCGGGGGCGGGGTGCATTGCCTCTGTCAGGCGCTTTGCCGCGAGGACGCATGAGCGGGAACCGGCGTATCAACGCAAACCCGGTGGCTCACGAAAATGGCTGACACATATCAGAAATCCATGATGGACACCCTGTATTGGTGGGGCATTCCCACCATGTTCCGCTGTCCGAACCAGGGGCCGGAGGGTCAGGATATTGCTCTGGTCGGTGTCCCGCATTCCACCGGCAACGGCACCACAGAGCGGGACCAGCATCTGGGGCCGCGCGCGCTCCGCGATGTCTCTGCGGTGGCCCGGCGCGCGCATATCGGCTTCGGGCTTGACCCGTGGCAGGTGGCGAAGATCGTCGATGTCGGCGACGTGCCGTTTCCGCGCGCCAATGACAACGAAGACTGTATCGAGCAGATCACCCGTTTCTACCGGCAGATTGACGCCGCAGGCGCGCGCCCGGTATCCGTTGGCGGGGATCACTCAATCACCGGCGGGATCGTGCAGGCGCTGGGGTGCGGGCAGATCACCGGGGGCGTGCCGGTTTGTTTCCTGCATCTGGACGCCCACACGGATGTCTTCACCAAGGTTGATCACTTTTTGGGGGCGAAGAAATCCGCTGCCCATTGGGGCGCGTATCTGGCCGATCAGGGCCGGGCAGACCCGCAGCATTCGATGCAGATCGGGCTGCGAGGCCACGCGCGGACGCTGGACTGGCTGCAACCGTCCTATGATTACGGCTATAATGTCGTCACCATGAAAGAGTTCCGCAAGCGCGGGATTGAGGATGTGGTGGCGCAAATCCGCGAGGTGATGGCAGGGCGGCCGGTCTATATCACCTTTGACCTCGATTGCTTGGACCCGACGGTTGCCCCGGCGGTTTCTAACCTTGAGCCGGGCGAGAAGGGGTTTGACATTGATCAGGCGGTGGCGCTGTTGCACGCGGTGCGCGGCATGAACATCGTTGGCGGCGATGTTGTGTGCATGATGCCGACCAAGGACAGCCCGAACCGGATCACCGCGCTGACCGCCTCGGCGATCATGTTCGAGATGATCTCGATGATGGCAGAGACTGTCGGGAACGGGGCCGGGGGGTGAGTTGTTGCGGCGACGTGAGCGCGGCAATATCGGCCAACTACGGATACAGCGATCCGCAAATCAATCAGGATTTCATGGAGATCGGCATGGAATTGGGCAGTCGCGCATACAGCCCGGAAATGGAGATCGAAGCAGACAGAACGGCAATCTACATCCTGAAAAACGCTGGATATTCACCATCGGTCATGCGTGACGTGATTGTCCGTATGCACCGGTCGAATCTCAGGAAACGGCACACCGGGTTTTCGAGAACGGTCGGATTTCTGCAAACACACCCAAGCAACGACCGACGCATTGCGCATATTCTCTCGGCTATTGACGATGCAGAGTCCGGTGTTCCCCTGATCACCACGAAGCACTGAATGATCGTCCCGCAGAAGCACCCGCCGCCCGTCTCGCCGCCCCTGACAGAATCATACCGTCCGGCCACAGATCACACCGGCAACAGCGCCCAGTAATCCAGATCAAGCAGCACACCGGGCAGATACCGGCCCTCCGCGTCCTGCCGCCGGAACGGTTCGCCCTCCCGTGTCGCCACCAGCCGCAACCGCAGCGCGCCAACACCGGGCGCGCCGGTTTCCGCCTTGTCAAGAACCTCTGACCACGCCCGCACCGTATCCCCGGCAAAGCACGGATTGGCGTGAACCCCGCCGTTCAGCCCGACGATCATCTGCGCATTGGCCAGCCCGTTGAAGCTGAGCGCGCGGGCCAGCGAAATCACATGCCCGCCATAGATCAGCCGCCTGCCATCAGGGCGCGCGGTGGCGTCGAAATGCACCCTGGCGGTGTTCTGCCACAGCCGCGTCGCCAGCATATGCTCGGCTTCTTCTATGGTCACGCCATCCACATGGTCAATCAGCTCGCCCACAGCATAATCGCCCCAGCGGTGCGGCTCTCCGGCCAATGTGAAATCATACTGCGCAAAGTCAACCCCCGCCGGGATCACCAGATCATCCGCCGGAATGACGGCGCTCAGTTCGGGGATCACCGTCGCGGGCGCGGGCGACTGCGGGTCACGCTTTCGCACCATCACCCAGCGCACATAGCTGATGACCACCTCATCCCGTTGATTGATCCCCGTGGTGCGCACCCAGACCACACCGGATTTGCCGCTGGAATTCTGCTTCAGCCCGATCACCTCTGACTCCGCGCGCAGCGTGTCGCCGGGCCAGACCGGTTGATGCCAGCGCCCCTCGGCATAGCCGAGATTGGCCAGCGCATTCAGGGAAATATCCGGCACCGTCTTGCCGAACACCAGATGAAAACCCGCCCAATCGTCAACCGGCGCGGCGGGCAGGCCACAGGCCCGCGCAAATGCGTCCGATGAATACAGCGCATGGCGCGCCGGATAGAGCGCATGATAGAGCGCGCGCTCCCCCCCCGATACGGTGCGCGGCACCGCATGGCGGATGATCTCTCCGACGGAATATTCCTCGAAAAACCGGCCCGGATTGGTCTTTGCCATCACTGTTCCTTTGGGTTGATGTCCGGGGGGGCGTCGCCCCCGGTCTCTTTTGTCACCGCCTGCCCGCACCGCATGACACCGTTCGCGTGATCAAAGGCATAGGCCGGGTCGCCGTAAAGCTCCCACCCCTCTGCCAGCGCGGCGGACACCTTGTGGCAAAAGGCGGACGTGTCATCGGCACTCAGAAAGCGATAGAGTTTCATGCCTGTGTCCCCCGTTTCCCCGGCCCCCCGGCCCC
>JPPB01000078.1 GCA_001483205.1 alpha proteobacterium 3107 | reverse complement strand
GCCCGGCGCAAGCGCCGGGCGGGGTACTTGGGGGGCGATACAGCCTTATTCAGAGGTCTCTATCCCGCCATCACGCCCCACACCGGAAAACAGGGGAAAACGCGGCCTGCCGGGCCTGCCCCCATGAGGAGCCATATCCATGCTGTTCGATTTTCTGAAAAAGGCACCGACCAAACCGCCGGAAGTCAAAGCATCCGCCGCGGGACCGGTGATCGCCTATCACTCCGCCGGGCGGGTAACCTGGGGCGCGCGGGACACCTCGTCGCTGATCAAATCCGGCTTTTTGTCGAATCCGGTGGGGTTTCGGGCGGTCAGGCTGATTGCCGAGACCGCGGCGGCGGTGCCTCTGGGGGTGCAGGACCGTGCGCAGCGCTATGAGGAACACCCGCTGGCCACGCTGATCCGCCGCCCCAACGGAATGCAGGGGCGGGCAGAGTTGTTCGAGGCACTCTACAGCCAGATCCTGCTGACCGGAAACGGCTATCTGGAGGCTGTCGCCGACGGGGACGGCCTGCCGCTGGAGCTGCATGTGCTGCGCTCTGACCGGATGCGCGTGATCCCCGGCGCGGATGGCTGGCCTGTGGCCTATGACTATGCCGTCGGCGGGCGCAGGCATCGTTTTGATTTCACCAATGCCCACCCGATTATCTGCCATATCCGGGCGTTCCACCCGCAGGATGACCACTACGGGCTGTCACCGATGCAGGCGGCGGCGAATGCAGCGGACGTGCATAACGCCGCATCGCGCTGGTCAAAATCGCTGTTGGACAATGCGGCGCGGCCTTCGGGGGCCATCGTCTATCAGGGGGCGGACGGCCAGGCGCATCTGACCCCGGATCAGTATGACCGGTTGCAGAACGAATTGGCCGCGCATCATCAGGGGGCCGCGAATGCCGGGCGTCCGATGCTGCTGGAAGGCGGGCTTGACTGGAAGCCGATGGGGTTCAGCCCCTCGGATATGGAGTTTCAGAAAACCAAGGAAGCGGCAGCGCGCGAGATCGCCATCGCGTTCGGGGTGCCGCCGATGTTGCTGGGCATTCCGGGGGATGCGACCTATGCGAATTATCAGGAGGCAAACCGGGCCTTTTACCGGCTGACGGTGCTGCCGCTGGTGACGAAGACCGCCGCGAGCCTGTCGGACTGGCTGGGCGGGTTTCATGCCGAGATGCCGGAGCTGAAGCCCGACCTTGATCAGGTGTCGGCGCTGGCGGCAGAGCGCGAGGCACAATGGCGCAGGGTCGCCGGGGCGGGTTTTCTGACGGATGCGGAAAAGCGGGCGCTGCTGGGCCTGCCTGCGCGCATGGACGGCGCATGAGCGGCGGGGGGCAGGCGACGGAGCAGCGCAGCGGGTCGCGGTTTCTGTATGACAGTTTCGATGCGGCGGCCGCGGCGACTGCGGCGGCGCGGATCGACGCCAATGAACGTGTGGCGCAGGTGCAGTTCGCCATGCTGGACCAGCGGCTTGACCGGATCGAGGCGCTGATGGAGCGGCTGGAGCGCCGGTTGTGGCTGACCGTTTATGGGGTGGTCGGGCTGATCCTGGCGCAGGGGGTGGCGACGCTTATCGGGATCGGCCCGGTATAGGCTTTGAACGGAAAGGCGGGTAAATGTCGGGAATTTGCCAAACATACGGGCTGGAAGTGAAATTCTGCCGTCCGGAAGAGGCTTTGCGCATCGGCAAGGACAACCGGATCGAGGGCTATGCAAGCCTGTTCGACCGGGGCGATCAGGGGGGCGATGTGGTCGCCCCCGGCGCTTATGCAAAGTCCCTTGGCGCGCTGAAGGCCACAGGGCGGCGGATCAAGATGCTGTGGCAGCATGATCCGGCGCTGCCGATCGGCGTTTGGGACGAGGCGCGCGAGGACGCCCGTGGCCTGTATGTCGGCGGGCGCATTCTGACCGAGGTCGGCAAAGGGCGCGAAGCCGCGGCGCTGGTTGAGGCGGGGGTGATTGACGGGCTGTCCATCGGCTATCGCACCAGGACCGCCGTGCGGGATGGCCGGGGGCGGCGACGACTGACCGAGCTGGAGCTTTGGGAAGTGTCGCTGGTGACTTTTCCGATGTTGCCGGACGCGCGGATCGGCGCGAAGGGCGATGCCCCGGATGACGCCCTGCCGGGCGATCTGGCGCGGCTGATCCGGGACGCCCGTCAGGGGCTGACCCGCTGATCCGCCGACACCCGCCCCGGCCTTGGGGGGTATACAGCGTGGCGATGTAAAAGACCGCTGCATAATGGCAGATTGACGATCAAACAGCCCGCCCGGCCCAAGCGAGTATGCACAGATCTTTGCAGAGGTCTCAATCCGGTCGTCAGGCCATCACCTTTCACAATGCAGGAAACCGAAAATGAAGGCACTCGAAACCAAAACCCGGATCGGCGGCGAAACGCCCGCAGACCCGTCCCCGACAGCGCAGGTCAGAACCGCGCTGGCCGAACTGATCGGCGATGTGAACACCCGGCTGCGCAAGCAGGATGAACGGCTGGCGGCGTTTGAGCGGAAATCCGTCCTTGCCGCCCGCCCTGCCCTGTCCACCACAGCCGAGACCGCCACACCGCACCGCAAGGCGTTCCGGGCCTATCTGCGCACCGGCGATGATGATGCGCTGCGCGGGCTGGAGCCGGAGACCAAGGCGCTGTCAACGGCGGTCTCGGCAGAGGGCGGGTTTCTGGTTGCCCCGGAAACCGCCGAAACCATCAGAGGCGTCATGTTCGGCATGTCGTCCCTGCGCTCGATTGCCAATGTCGCCCATGTCGAGGCGACTTCCTATGAGGTGCTGGTCGATCATTCCGAGGCAAGCGCGGGCTGGGCGACCGAGACAACAGACACCACTGAGACCGGCACCCCGCAATTTGCCCGCATCACCATCCCGCTGCATGAGCTGAGCGCCCTGCCCAAGGTGTCGCAGCGGCTGCTTGATGACAGCGCCTTTGACATCGAGGCGTGGCTGTCCCGGCGCATTGCCGAGAAATTTGCGCGGGCAGAGGCAACGGCCTTTGTCAGCGGGAACGGCACCAACAAGCCGAAGGGGTTTCTGAGCCACACGGTGATTGCCGAGGCAAGTTGGGCCTGGAACAAGCTGGGATATATCACGACCGGCGTGAGTGGCGATTTCTCTTCCGCGGCTCCCTCTGATGCCATCGTCGATCTGGTCTATACCCTGGGCGCTGAATACCGCGCCAATGCGCATTTCGTGATGAACTCGAAAACCGCGGGGGCGGTGCGCAAGATGAAAGACAAAGATGGCCGCTTTTTGTGGTCTGACGGTCTGGCGGCGGGGGAGTTTGCCCGGCTGATGGGCTATCCGGTGCTGATTGCCGAGGATATGCCCGACATTGCCAGCAACGCCTATGCCATCGCATTCGGCGATTTCCGCGCGGGCTATACCATTGCCGAGCGCCCCGATCTGCGGGTGCTGCGCGATCCGTTCTCGGCCAAGCCGCATGTGCTGTTTTATGCCACAAGGCGCGTGGGCGGCGATGTGACCGACTTTGCCGCGATCAAGCTGCTGAAATTCGCGGTCACTTAAGCGGCAGGGCAGAGTGGCCCGCACGGGGGGCAGGTGGCACCCGCGCCCCCTACCCCCCGCCCCGCGCCGGTTCGCAAACAGACGGATTTTCGGAGTCATCCCATGATGCTGGTCGAACAAACCGCGACGCCCAAATCATCGCTGCCGATCACGCAGTTCAAAGAGCACCTGCGGCTTGGCACGGGCTTTGCCGATGACGGCACGCAGGATGCCCTGCTGGAGCGTTTGCTGCGCGCGGCCCTGAAGGCGATTGAGGCACGGACCGGAAAAATCCTGCTGACGCGGGGGTTCCTGTGGTCGGTGGAGTGCTGGCGGTCCCTTGGCGGGCAGGCGCTGCCGGTGGCCCCGGTCAGTGCGGTGACATCGCTTTCGGTCACCGACCGGGACGGGGCCAAAACCGTATATGATCCGGTCGAATATGCGCTGATCCCCGACAGCCACCGCCCGCGCCTGGTGCCGACCGGGGCGTATCTGCCGGTGATCCCGGCGGACGGGCTGGCGGAGATTGCCTTTCAGGCCGGGTTCGGGACGACCTGGCGGGCGATCCCTGTTGACCTGGCGCAGGCGGTTCTGATGCTGGCCGCCCATTACCATGACAACCGGTTCGGAGACGGGGAGCCTTCGGCGATGATCCCGGTGGGGGTGAGTGTGCTGATCCAGCAATACAAGACCGTGCGGCTGCTTGGGGGGCGGGCATGAAGACCCCGCGTCTTGACCGCAGGCTGGTGCTGGAAGAGGCCCGGCGCTCGCCCGACGGCGCGGGCGGGTTTTCGAGCCGCTGGGTGGCGCTGGGGACGCTCTGGGCCGGGATACGGCATGGGGGCGCGGGGCGCGAGGCGGCGCGGGACCACCTGACCCTTTCATCGGTTGTGCTGAGGATCACCGTCCGGGCGGCACCTGTGGGGGCGGCGTCCCGCCCCCGGCCTGATCAGCGGTTCCGGGA
>JPPB01000077.1 GCA_001483205.1 alpha proteobacterium 3107 | reverse complement strand
CTTATCCGCGGGTAAGGGTGTGTGTGTGTCCGGCGGACCGCCTGGCCACCGGCGCGCCAATATACCGGAGTCTCTTTGACCCAACCGGCATATGTTGACATTTTTGCCCCCAGTCTGTTCAACCGCCAAGACCTTTGGTGCGGATCAGGTGGCGGCCTCTCATGGATGATCAAAACAGGAACCTTCTTCTCGCAATCCTGCTCAGCGGGCTGGTGATGGTGGTGTGGCTGGCGCTGTTCCCGCCACCGCCGCCGCCGGATGAGACATCGGCAGACATATCGGGGGCCGAAAACCCCTTATCCGCGGATACGGTCGCCCCTGCCGAACCCGCCCCCGGCGCGGCCTTGCCTGATTCGGCGGAAACCCCTGTCGCCAGGGATGCGCCCCGCATCACCATCGACACCCCGCGCCTGACCGGTTCGGTTTCGCTTCTGGGCGGGCGCATCGATGATCTGTCCCTGCGCGACTATCGCGTATCGCTTGATGACGAGGAAATCGTCCGGCTGCTGAAGCCTGAGGGCGAGCACGAGGCCTATTACGCCGTTCACGGCTGGGCACCGGGGGGTGATCTGTCGCAGGGCGATGTTCCCGGTGCAAACACCCTGTGGCAGGTCGAAAGCGGCACGGCGCTGTCCCCGGACCGCCCGCTGAGGCTGATCTGGCAAAGCCCGCGCGGGCTGACCTTTCGCCGGGAAATCGCCATTGACGACGCCTATATGTTCACCATCACCCAATCGGTGGAAAACGGTGCCGGAACCCCCGTGCGCCTGGCCCCCTACGGGCTTTTGGCCCGGCACGGAGAGCCCGAGAACCTCAAAGGCTTTTTCATCATCCACGAGGGCGGCGTGCGCATGGCCGATGGCGAGCTGACCGAAAGCGATTATGACGACTTCACCGATCTGCCCCATGTGCCGCGAGAGGCCGCCCAGGCCGAAATCACCGATGTGTCCGAAAGCGGCTGGGTCGGTTTTACCGATCACTACTGGATGACAACGCTGATCCCGCGCGCGGGCCAGCCCTTCACCGCCAAGGAACTCTATCGCGGCAATTCCGGCCTTTATCTGACCGAGGCCCGCCTGCCCGCCGTCACCCTTGCCCCCGGCGGGGCCGAAACCGTGACCACCCGCCTGTTCGCGGGCGCAAAGGAATGGGAGACGATCCGCGCCTATGAAACCGACGGGGGTGTTCCCGGTTTCCTTGATTCGATTGACTGGGGGTGGTTCTTTTTTCTGACCAAGCCGATTTTCTGGCTGCTGCACACGATCAACCTGTATATCGGGAATATGGGCTGGTCGATCATCGCGCTGACCGTGGTGATCAAGGCCGCAGTGCTGCCGCTGGCCTATAAATCCTATGCTTCAATGGCCAAAATGAAGGAATTGCAGCCCGAGATGGAGGCGCTGAAGGAACGCTGCGGCGATGACCGCCAGAAGCTCCAGCAAGAGATGATGAAGCTCTACCGCGACAAAAAGGTCAACCCGGCGGCGGGTTGTCTGCCGATCCTCTTGCAAATCCCGATTTTCTTTTCGCTCTACAAGGTGATTTTCGTCACCATCGAGCTGCGCCATGCCGAATGGATCGGCTGGATTCGCGACCTGTCCGCCCCTGATCCGACATCGATGCTCAACCTCTTTGGCCTGTTGCCCTTTGCCGCGCCTGAACCGGGGTCGCTGCTGGCCATCATATCGCTGGGGGTGCTGCCGATTATCCTTGGCGTGTCGATGTGGATGCAGCAAAAGCTGAACCCGGCCCCGACCGACCCGACGCAAAAGATGATCTTTGCCTGGATGCCGTGGGTTTTCATGTTCATGCTGGGCGGGTTTTCCAGCGGGCTGGTGCTCTATTGGATTGCCAACAACGTGATCACCTTTGTGCAGCAATATGCGATCATGCGCAGCCACGGCTATCGCCCGGATGTCTTTGGCAATATCCGGGCGGGCTTTCGGCGGCGCGGCGATGCGGACAAGGGCACCGGCGGCAAATGACCCCGGCGGCCCGCATCAGTGCGCTTTTTCGCCACCCGATCAAGGGGTTGGGCGCAGAGCCGCTTTCGCGGGCCGATCTGTGTGCGCAGGCGGTGATGCCGGGCGACCGGGAATGGGCGCTGGCGCAGGAGGGCACCCCGATCAACCGCGCCGCCCCTGAATGGATGCCCTGCGCGGCGTTCGTGCGTGGCGCGAAGGCCCCGACGCTGATGGCGGTCACGGCCCGGCGCGAAGGGGGCGGGCGGTTTCGGCTGTCCCACCCCCGTGTGCCGGATATTGTCTTTGATCCCGCGACCGGGGCCGGAGAGGCGGCGCTGATTCGCTGGGTCAGGCCGCTGTTTCCGCCCGCACGGCCCGCGCCTGCCGCTCTGGTCCGCCTGCCGGGGGGCGGTATGACCGACAGCCGCAGCCGGACCCTCACGCTGTTGTCCGACGACAGCCTCGCCGCCCTGTCAGGCAGGATTGGCCGGGCGCTCGACCGGCGGCGGTTTCGCGGCAATATCTGGGTCAGCGGGGTACCGCCATGGCAGGAGCTTGACCTGATCGGGCAGGAGATCATCCTTGGCGGCCTGTCTGCGCGGGTGATCAGGCCGGTGGACCGCTGCCGCGCCCCGAACGGCAACCCGGAAACGGGCGAAGAGGATTGCGATGTGCTCGGTTGTCTGAACCGGGAGTTCGGCCATCCGAATTTCGGCGTTTTTGTCGAGGTTCTGACCGGCGGGGCGCTGGCGGTCGGGGATGATTTCGGGATCGGCCCGGCGGCATGACCACCCTGCCGTTTTCCATAGCGCCGGAGCCGGACCCGGCGGCGCTTGAGGCCGGGCGCAGGCTGTTCGCCGGGGATGTGGGGTTTCTGAAGGGCGTTGCCGCCCTGTCGGGCCTGCCGCCTGCTGACCGGCCCGAGGTCTGTTTTGCCGGGCGTTCCAATGTCGGCAAATCCACTCTGATCAACGCGCTTGCCGGGCAGAAGGGGCTGGCGCGGGCCTCTGGCGCGCCCGGCAGAACGCAGGAGATCAACTATTTCACCCTGGCCGACAGCCATTATCTGGTTGATCTGCCGGGCTATGGCTATGCCCGTGCGCCGCGCCCGGTGGTTGAACGCTGGCAACGGCTGCTGAAATCCTATCTGACCGGGCGGCAGACCCTGCGCCGGGTGTTTCTGCTGATTGATGCCCGGCACGGGGCGAAACCGGTGGACGAAGACATCATGGCGCTTTTGGACAAGGCGGCGGTGACCTTTCAGGTTGTTCTGACCAAGGCTGACAAGACCGGCGGGCCGGGCCTTGAGCGGGCGCTGGAGATCACCCGTGCCGCGCTTGGCCGTCGCCCTGCCGCCTATCCGCACCTGATCGTGACCTCGGCAGAGGACGGGCGCGGACTGGCCGCCCTGCGCAGCGCGGTTGCCGGTATCACCTGACCGACAAACCCCTTGCCCCCGCCGGGCGCATCGGCAAGATAGGGCCGGGGACAGACCGGATGAAAAAGCACACCATAAGCCGCGACTGGATCGCCACCGCCCGCACTCTGTCGGCGGCGCTGCCCTATCTGCAACGCTATACCGGCGCAATCGTCGTTATCAAGTTCGGCGGCCATGCGATGGGCGACGAGGCGGCAATGGAAACCTTTGCCCGCGACATGGTGCTGATGCGGCAGGTGGGGGTGAACCCGGTGATCGTCCATGGCGGCGGGCCGATGATCAACCAGTGGCTGGAAAGGCTCGGCATCCCGTCGCGCTTTGCTGGCGGCAGGCGGATCACCGATGAGGCCACGGTCGAGGTGGTCGAGATGGTGCTGTCGGGCCGGGTCAACAAGCGCATCGTGCAGGCGATCAACCGGCAGGGCGGGCGCGCCGTGGGGCTGTCGGGCAAGGACGGGAACCTGATGATCTGTGAACAGGCCGATCCTGATCTGGGTTTCGTTGGTGCGCCGTCTGAGGTTGACCCGCGCATTCTGACCGCGCTTTTCGATGCCGGGGCGATTCCGGTGATTGCGCCTTTGGGGGCGGGGCGGCAGGGCGAGACGTTTAACATCAACGCCGATACGGTGGCAGGCGCGATTGCCGCCGCGCTGAGGGCCGACCGGTTGCTGTTGCTGACCGATGTTGCCGGGGTCAGGGACGAAACCGGCGCGATTGTCACCGAGCTGACCACAGAGCGTATTCGCGCGCTGACGGCGGCGGGGGTGATCTCAGGGGGCATGATCCCGAAGACAGAGACCTGCGCCGAGGCGATTGAGGCCGGTGTGCGCGCGGCGGTGATCCTTGACGGGCGCGCGCCCAATGCCTGCCTGCTGGAGCTGTTTACTGATCACGGGGCGGGGTCGATCATCCGGCGGGGCTGAGGCCGGTGCGGGTGGCCCGGCGCGGGGGAAAGACCTCTGGATAATGGCGCATCGGTTGCCAAACAACCCGCCCGGTCGCAAGACCGGGCAGCGCCCGCCCCGCCCCACGGCGGGCGCTGCCCTTCGGACTGTTCGCGCATCTGTTCCCGCAAGGGGAGTGCCCCTTATCCGCGGATAA
>JPPB01000076.1 GCA_001483205.1 alpha proteobacterium 3107 | reverse complement strand
TGAGCTATTATTCAGAGGTCTTTGAAACGGTCCACCGGACCGTTTCCGCGCCGTCTACCCCTCAATGGGGTGGGCGGCGCGCCCCCCCCCGAACGGACCGGACGCCCCCCTTTTCTCTTTCAATACCCGCCGCCGCCCTTGACGCCATGGCGCGGACATGGTGCATGGCGGCAAAGGACGGGCAGACATGATCCGAACACTCTACCGGCGATCCCTGTCCCTTGCGCAAAGCCGCAAGGCGCTTCCGACGCTCGCCACGGTCTCTTTCGCCGAGGCGTCGGTTTTTCCGGTCCCGCCTGATGCGCTGATGATCCCGATGATCCTTGCCCGCCCCGACCGGGCGTGGCTGATTGCCGGCATCACCCTGATTGCATCGGTTCTCGGCGGGCTTGCCGGATACGCCATCGGCGCGCTGTTGTTCGAGGCCGTGGGCCGCCCGGTGCTGGAGTTCTACGGCAAAGCAGATGAAATCGCCGCCTTCAATGCCCGCTTCAATGCACTGGGCGCATGGGCGGTTCTGATCGCCGGGCTGACGCCGTTTCCGTTCAAGGTCATCACCATCATGTCCGGGTGGACGGGGCTGTCGCTCCCGGTTTTCATCCTCTGCTCGGTCGTGGCGCGGGGGGCGCGGTTTTTTATCGTCGCCGCGCTGCTCAGGCGATACGGGGAACCGATTCGCACCCTCATCGAGAGGCGGCTGGGGCTGCTGTTCACCGCCCTTGTCGTCCTGCTGATCGGTGGTTTCTGGCTGGTGCGGTATCTATGACCGTCGCCGCCTGCAACCGCCCCGTATGGGTTGCCGCGACCGGCTCTGCGCTGCTGCTGCTGGCCGCGCTGGAGTTTCAGTATATCGGCGGGCTGGCCCCCTGCGATATATGTATCTGGCAGCGGTGGCCGCATCTTGGCGCGGTGATCGCCGGGGTGGGGGCGCTCTGGTGGCCGGGGGGGTGGCTGTGGCCCGCAGGCGGCGCGCTGGCCACGGCGGCGACAGGCGGTATCGGAGTGTATCATACCGGGATCGAGCGCGGCTGGTGGGACGGCCCGCAAAGCTGCACCGGCGGCGGGTTAGAGGGGTTGTCCGGCCCGGCCCTCTTGTCGGTTGAGGGCGGCGCGATGCCGGTGATGTGCGACGCGGTGGTGTGGGAGTTTCTGGCCTTGTCGATGGCGAGCTGGAACGCGCTGGCCTCATTCGCACTGACAGGTGTCTGGCTGCTGGCGCTTCGCTGTCGGGCGGGGCGGTGACAGGGCGTGGTGCCTGGGCATATGGGCTGACGACATGACAAAGACCTCTGCATAAGCGTGTATCGCCCACCGAATGCCCCAGCAGGCGGCTGCCCGGATGCACCATCATGCAGAGATCATTGAAATTGTTCGCAGGTGTGGCCCCGGCCTGTCGCAATATCGCGGGGGCAGGTGGCGGACCGAGGAGGATTCGAACCCCCGACCCCTTGATTCGTAGTCAAGTACTCTATCCGGCTGAGCTATCGGTCCGTCCGCGCCGGATGTAGCCCCCTCCGCGCGCCAATGCAAGGGCGAAAACGCACCGCCCGCCCGCCTCAGGCCTCTCTGCCGCCCTTGGGCAGGCGGATGATAAAGCGTGTCCCCCGCGCCCCGGTATCAAGCAGCTTCAGCGACCCGCCATGCCCGCGAACCAGTTCCTGCGCGATGGCCAGGCCCAACCCGGCACCCCCCTTGCGCACCCCGCCCTGAAACGGCGTGAACAGATGTTCGCGCGCCTTTTCCGGCAGGCCCGGCCCGGTGTCAGTGACGATGATGGCCCAATCTTCCTCTTCCTCACGGGCCTCTATGACAACCGCGCCCTGCCTGCCGGTGGCGGCAATCACCTGACGGGCATTGCGCACAAGGTTCGACAGCACCCGGTGCAACTGTTCGGCATCTGCGCGCATCACCATGCCGTCGGGCACGGTTTCGCTGAACCGGATCGGCTTTTCCCCGGCGGCCAGCCGCTCGCCATCAAGCACATCCCGCGCCAGATCGCCCAGCGCAAAGCGGTTCAGCTTCGGGGCCGGTTCCTCTGCCTTGCCGAACGCCAGCGCGCCCTCGCACAGATTGACCGCCCGCGTGATCGAGCCGACCAGCTTGGGCGCGGTCCGCTGCACTGCCGGGTCGGCGCTCTGTTCCATCCTGTCGGCCATCAGTTGGGCGACGGTCAGAATATTGCGCAAGTCATGGCTGATCTTGGCCACCGCCGCGCCAAGTTGTGCCAGACGCTCTTTCTGTTTCAGTGCATGGGTCAGTTCGCGCTGCATGGATTTCAGCGCGTCCTCGGCCTCGCGCAATTCGGTCACATTCGACGCGGGCGCGATGATCCGGCGCGCGTCCTCAGGTGCGGCAGCGTAGGACTGCATTGCCCCCACCACCCGCTGAATCGGACGCACAATCGAAGAACGCGCCACCAGAAACAGCATCCCCGCCGAAATCAGTGAAATCACCAGCGACAGGAAAAAGATATTCCGCCCGTATTCCAGCATCGCACGGCGCAGATCGGCGGTCTCCATCGTCACCTCGATGGCAATTCCGCCCTCACGCACCGGCAGGCCCATCACCCGGATCATCTCATTTTGCGGCGTCGCCAGGCGGATCAGCGCGTCACGGATCAGCTCTGCCCCGCCGGTGACGCGCAGATCAAAGGTCTTCTGCACCGGCCACGGCACCGGCGAGGACAGCGCAAGTTGCCGGGTGGTGTCACGATGCAGCACGACATTATAGACGCCAGCGTTTCTCAGCAATTCGGCCTCCAGCGCCGGGTCGAGCATCTCTCCGGTCAACAGCGCCAGCGACGCAATCTGCGCCCGCTCAAGCCTCAGCAGCAGAAAGCTCTCGCGAAACCGCGCCACCGACGGCACAAAGATCAGCACTTCGGCCAGCATGACGAAGAGGGTGGTCAGAACCAGAAACCGGCCCGAAAGCGTTCTGAAAAACTTCATGCCCCTCCTTTCCCGTTCCCGCGTCTATGGCAACCAGCGCTGAACAAGGCCCACAAAACGCTTGACGCGCGGGTTTTCAAACAGTTTCGGCGCGTAATAGACCCCGGCGACGCGCTTGTTGATCTCGCCCAGCGTCGGGTATGGCGCGACCATGTTCGCCACCGCCCCGATCTTCAGCCGCCCGGCAAGCGCCAGCGCCCAAACGCCGATCAGCTCTCCCGCCTGCGGCCCGACGATGGACGCGCCCACCGGACGCCCCTTGACCACCATCACCTTGATCCGCCCCACGGTTTTGCCCTCGGCAATCGCACGGTCATTTCCGGCATAGTCGAAACGGATCACCTGCGCCCGGTCGCCGTGGCGGTCCCGCGCCTGCGCCTCGGTCAGGCCCACCTGCGCCATTTCCGGGTCGGTATAGGTGGCCCACGGAATATGATCGCTGCGCACCCGCGCGGGCAGACCAAAAAGGGCAGAACGGATGACGATACCTGCGTGATACGCCGCCACATGGGTGAATTGCAGCGGCCCCGCCACATCGCCCACCGCATAGATGCGGCGGTTGGTCGTGCGCAAACCGGCATCAACCCTGACACCGCCGCGCGTTGTCTCCACCCCAGCGGCGGCAAGGTTCAGCCGGTCGAGATTGGGTTTGCGGCCCACCGCCATAAGCAGATGGGTGCCCCGGAACACCCGGCCATCCTTTGCCTCGATCTCGATTGCGCCCGCCTGCCCGCGAATTTCCGCGGCCATGGCGTCCTCGGCAATCTCAATGCCCTCTGCCCGCAGGCTCTCCAGCGCAATCGCGGCCAGTTCCGGGTCATCCCGGCCCAGGGCCTTCATCCCCTCGATCACCGTCACATCACAGCCCAGCCGCCGGTGCGCCTGCGCCATTTCCATGCCGATCGGCCCGCCACCGACAATCAGCAGATGACCGGGGCGTTCGCGTTCGGCGAATATGGTCTCGTTGGTGTCATAGGGCACCGCCTCCAGCCCCGGAATCGGCGGGATGAGCGGCGATGACCCGGTGGCGATGACAAACCGGCGCGCGGTGATCCGTGCCTCGCCCGCCTCGACCACCCGCGCAGAGACAAACCGCCCGTATTCGGGGATGACCCTAACGCCAAGGCCCTCGAACCGTTCCGCCGAATCATGGGGGGCGATGGTGTCGATCACCCCGGCGACATGATCTTTGGCAGCGGCAAAGTCCACCACAGGCTCGACAGGCCGCACCCCGAAGGGCGCACCGGTCTGCATGGCGCGGGCGGCCTTGCCCGCCGCAATCAACGCCTTTGACGGCACACACCCGTAGTTCAGGCAGTCACCGCCCATCTTGTGGCCTTCCAGAAGCACTACATCGGCCCCCATCTGCGCCGCGCCCGCCGCAATCGACAGTCCGCCGGACCCGGCCCCAATCACACAAATATCCGCCCTGATCGCACTCATTTTGCAGGCACTCCCCAGCCCAAGGCCTTCAGCACCACCGGCAGCGCCGCCAGCGCACACAAGCCCAGGATCGGCAACAGGATATACGGCTCGAATATGATGCCCAGGTCCGGGGTTTCGCCCGCC
>JPPB01000075.1 GCA_001483205.1 alpha proteobacterium 3107 | reverse complement strand
GATTCAAAACCCGAAGAGCTTGACGCGCTCGACCGCGAAATCCTGCAAAAGCAGATCGAGGCAGAGGCGCTGAAGAAAGAGAACGATGCGGCCTCGGGCGAAACGCTGACGAAGCTCGAAAAGGAGCTTTCGGAGCTTCAGCAGAAATCGGCGGAACTGACCGCGCAGTGGCAGGGAGAGCGCGACAAGCTGGCCTCTGCCCGTGACCTCAAGGAGCGGCTGGAGCGCGCGCGGGCGGAACTTGACATCGCCAAGCGCGAAGGCGACCTGGCCAGGGCAGGGGAGCTTTCCTATGGCGTCATTCCCGGCCTGCAAAAGCAACTGACAGAGGCTGAGAAGGCCGGAAGCGGCCTGATGGTCGAGGAAACCGTGCGCCCGGAACGCATTGCCTCGGTCGTTGAACGCTGGACGGGCATCCCGACCTCCAGAATGCTGGAAGGGGAGCGCGAAAAGCTCTTGCGTATGGAAGACGAGCTTGCCCGGCGGGTCGTCGGACAGCAGAGCGCGGTGCGGGCGGTCTCGAACGCCGTGCGTCGCGCGCGCGCCGGGCTGAACGATGAAAACCGCCCGCTGGGGTCGTTCCTGTTTCTCGGGCCGACCGGGGTGGGCAAGACCGAGCTGACCAAGGCTCTGGCCGAATACCTGTTCGATGATGACGCCGCCATGGTGCGTATCGACATGTCGGAGTTTATGGAAAAACACGCGGTTGCCCGGCTGATCGGCGCGCCCCCCGGCTATGTCGGCTATGACGAGGGCGGTGTGCTGACCGAAGCGGTGCGGCGCAGGCCCTATCAGGTGGTGCTGTTCGATGAGGTCGAAAAGGCGCACCCGGATGTTTTCAACCTGTTGTTGCAGGTGCTTGATGACGGGGTGCTGACCGACGGGCAGGGCCATCATGTCGATTTCCGGCAGACGCTGATCGTGCTGACCTCGAACCTTGGCAGTGAGGCGCTGAGCCGGTTGCCCGAGGGCAGCGCCGTCGCAGAGGCAAGGCGCGACGTGATGGATGCGGTGCGCGCCCGTTTCAGGCCGGAATTTCTGAACCGTCTGGATGAAACCATCATCTTTGATCGCCTGACCCGTGACGACATGGACGGCATTGTCGGGATTCAGTTGAACCGCCTGATGAAGCGTCTGGCCGGGCGCAATATCACGCTTGAGGCAGATGCCGGGGCGCTCAGGTGGCTGGCCGACGAAGGCTATGATCCGGTGTTTGGGGCGCGGCCCCTGAAGCGGGTGATTCAGCGCAGCTTGCAGAATGCACTGGCCGGGATGATCCTGGCGGGCGAGGTCAGAGACGGTGATACTGTGCCGGTGAGCGCGGGCGGCGGGGGGCTGATTATCGGCGACCGGATCGCC
This sequence comes from alpha proteobacterium 3107, assembly GCA_001483205.1. GTDB lineage: Bacteria > Pseudomonadota > Alphaproteobacteria > Rhodobacterales > Rhodobacteraceae > 3107. The sequence goes on along the minus strand of JPPB01000075.1, from coordinate 3,167 downwards.
GCCGGTGGCCGGGTTCCGCCCGAGGACGCGGTGCTGCACTGAAGCCGGGGGCAGGGGGGCACCCGCCGCGCCTGTCGTCTGTCACAATTAGAACGGTTTTGTGAGCAATCGTGCTTTGGCTTTGCCACAACAACCCGCTAGATCGCATCATGCGGAACAAGGTGACATGACAGGGGAGCAGGCGATGCGTTTCAAACCGGATATGAAGTGGTCCGACGTGACCCCGAAGGCCGATTTTCTCAACCGGCGTCAACTGATTTCCGGGGCGGCGGCGCTGGCGGCGGGCGGTGTTGCCGGGCAGATCGCGGCACGGGAGGCATGGCATCCGGCGGACGGCGAGGGGTTGGAGCTGAACAGCTTTGAAGACATCTCCAACTACAACAATTTCTATGAGTTTGGCACCGGCAAGGGCGACCCGGCCCAATATGCGGGCGCGCTGACCACCAAACCCTGGACCGTGAAGATAGACGGCATGGTGGACAGGCCCGGCGACTATGATCTGGACGATCTGTTGAGCGGCATTGCCACCGAGGAACGTATATACCGGTTCCGCTGTGTCGAAGCGTGGTCGATGGTCATCCCCTGGACCGGGTTTGAGCTGAACCGGGTTCTGGACCGGGTGGGGGTGCAGCCCTCGGCGCGCTATGTGGCGTTCGAGACCCTGGTGCGCCCGGAAGAGATGATCGGCCAGCGGCGGAACACGCTCGACTGGCCCTATCGGGAAGGCTTGCGGCTGGATGAGGCGATGAACCCGCTGACGATCATCGCCACCGGCCTTTATGACGAGCCGCTGCCGAATCAGAACGGCGCGCCGCTGCGGTTGGTGGTGCCGTGGAAATACGGTTTCAAGTCGATCAAGTCGATTGTGCGGATCACTCTGACCGAAGACGAGCCGCCGACAAGCTGGAACATGCAGAATCCGGGCGAATACGGGTTCTACAGCAACGTCAACCCCGAGGTCGATCATCCGCGCTGGAGTCAGGCGACGGAACGCCGGATCGGTGACGGCCTGTTTGCGCGCCGACGGCCGACGCTGATGTTCAACGGCTATGGCGATTATGTCGGCGATCTGTATGCGGGCATGGATCTGGCCGAGTTCTATTGATCACCCGAACAGGATACGAAACATCACCCGGCCCGGTAGCAGCGTGAAGGCCCCGGTCACGATCAGGGCGAGCCAATAGACCGCCCGCATGGCGCGCTGATGACCGGTAATGTCGCCGCGCCGGGCGCTCAGAACCGCCCAGAACAGGGCAAGAAGGGTGAAGGCGGACAGCAGGTGAATCGGGCTGAAGGGGCCAAGCATCCTGATTTCGTGAATGAAAAACCCGGAGAGGCAGATATAGACCATCAGAGCGACCCATATATATCCGCTCAGCCTGTGACGGGCACCGCCCTTTGGTGCCGCCAGTTGGAAGGCCCCGACGCCCAGGGCAAGGGCGGCGGCCATCACATGGGACTGGATGACAGGCCCCGCGGCCAGAAACGGTTCAAATGTCACGGTGGTCTCCGGTCTGATTTGCCGATATTCCGGCCATACCAGACCCATGCCGGAAATGCAAAGGATTGAAAATGAACGCGAACATGCTGAACACCGCCCTGCGCAAGGTTCCCGGATGGCTGGTTTACACGCTCGGCGCGCTGCCGTTCGCATGGCTTGTCGTGCAACTGTTCACCGGGGGGCTGGGGGTTGATCCGGTCAAGGCGCTCGAACACCGGCTGGGTGAAATCGGCCTGCAATTCCTGATCGCCGGTCTTGCGGTGACGCCCCTGCGCAGGCTGACCGGCGTCAACCTGCTCAAGCACCGGCGCGCCATCGGGCTTTTGGGGTTTTTCTACGTCTTTGCCCATCTTCTGGTCTGGCTGGTTCTGGATATTCAATTGCTGTGGGGGCAAATCTGGGCGGATATTCTGAAGCGCCCCTATATCACCATCGGCATGTTGGCCTTTGTGCTGATGGTGCCTCTGGCCATCACCTCGAACAACGCATCTCTGCGCCGGATCGGGGCGGCGGCGTGGCGGCGGCTGCACAGGCTGACTTATGCGGTGGTCCTGCTGGGGGCGGTGCATTTCGTCATGGTGGTCAAGGGCTGGCAGGTAGAGCCGTTCATCTATCTCGGCATTATCGTCGCGCTGCTGTTGCTGCGAATCCGGGTCTCGGTGCTGAAACAGGCCTGGGTGCGGGTGCGGGGTGAGTCGCGAAAGCGGGTCATCTGACCCCTGAATGAGTCCCGGTTTGCCCCGAAATCGCTCGGACGAATCTGCGCGGGCGCTCCGGAGTCGGGGCAGTCTCGGGGCGGTTTGGCCCTTTCACCGGCCACCGGGGGGCCGAAATCCCCCGGCGGATATGGCCCTTCCCGCCCTTAACCCGTTCAGAAAGCGCAAAAATCACCGCGCCCCGGAAAAAATGCCGTCTTTCGCGAAAAAACCACTTGCGACGCCTGCGCGTTATCCGTAAACCCCCCTTCACCGACGGGGCGCAGTGCCTTGCCGGGATGCCGGACGGACCGGAAAGGAACGAACGGTAGACAATAATACGGGATATGAGCGAGGCGGGCAGCGCAGGTAAAAAGCGCTCCGGTTTTCTTGTGTCCCTGCTCTTTGACATCGCAGGTATCTTGAAGAGATATGCGGGCGGTTCGGTTCAGTCGATGGATCAACATCTGCATGTCGGCTCACTAGACTTCGGTCGATGATGTGAGTGTCAGCTTCACTGTTTGAACGTCTTTCGGTTTCGCAAGGGACCGGGAGCGGCAAGCAGAAATGTCATCCGGCGGACCTGCCGGATGCGATGTGCAGGGGTTTGAACGTCAAGGTTAAGCTGGCAACAGCTTTTCAACTTGAGAGTTTGATCCTGGCTCAGAACGAACGCTGGCGGCAGGCCTAACACATGCAAGTCGAGCGCGCCCTTCGGGGTGAGCGGCGGACGGGTGAGTAACACGTGGGAACGTGCCCTTCTCTGCGGAATAGCCTTTGGAAACGAAGAGTAATACCGCATACGCCCTTCGGGGGAAAGATTTATCGGTGAAGGATCGGCCCGCGTCTGATTAGGTAGTTGGTGGGGTAATGGCCCACCAAGCCGACGATCAGTAGCTGGTTTGAGAGGATGATCAGCCACACTGGGACTGAGACACGGCCCAGACTCCTACGGGAGGCAGCAGTGGGGA
>JPPB01000074.1 GCA_001483205.1 alpha proteobacterium 3107 | reverse complement strand
GGCGCTCATCCGCTGCGCCCCTGAACATAGAGCGCCCGTTGTCGGGGGTTGAGCCGCTCGGTATCCATCAACAGGCAGACATCGGTGGTGTTGAAGGCCCGGTCGATGAACGCGCCTTCGCCCACGAATCCCCCCAGCCGCAGATACGCCTTGATCAGGCTCGGCATGGCCGCCATCGCGCGCTTGCGGTCAACCGCGTCCGCGGGCATCAGGTCCATCCGCTGAAAACCGGCATCCGCGGCGCGGACCCGCAGATCAGGCGGGGCCATGTGGGTGTGGTGCAGATAGGACAGCGATTCGGCAAAACAGTCCGGCCGGATGCCGTGAAAGCTGGCAACCCCGAACATGATTTCGACCCGGTGCCTGAGCACATATCCGGCCAGCGTATTCCACATGTGAAACATCGCCGTGCCGCCCCGATAGTCGGGATACAGACATGACCGGCCCAGTTCCAGGAGCTTGCGGCCCGACGCCTTCAGGGGCGTAAGGTCATATTCGTCCTCAGAATAGAAGCGCCCCATCGCCTGTGCCTGATCAGAGCGCATCACCCGGTAAACCCCGACCACATGATCAAGGGCCCGGGCCGACCGTTTGCGGTCAACCAAAATCAGGTGGTCGAAAAACGGGTCGAACTCATCCCGTTCCAGCCGGTTGACGTGATCGACCAGCGCCCCGTCACCGCCCAGCTCTTCGACAAAGACCGCATAGCGCAGCCGCTGCGCCGACAGAATATCCGCCTCGTCCCGGGCAAGGCGAATATCAAACTTTGGCTCTGTGCCGGTCATTGGCGGCGCATTTTCCCCTGTCTTTTCTGTCTTTCAAGAACGGATTGCGCGTGTCCGATGCTTCTAGGGCCAGCGTGGGGGCAATGCAATAGCTGTGGCGCGCCCCCGGCCCGCACTCTATTCCCAAACCGGATCAAGCCGGACCAGCCCTGCGTTGATCACCACCTTTCCGGCATGTTCAAAATTAATTGTTAATTTACTGCCTATGACGGATTGTATCTGCCCCAGCCCCCAATCGGGCCGGGCGGGATGCCTGACCAGCATTCCCGGTTCCAGCGGCACGTTCAGATCACACATTCAACCCCCGGAAAATCGCCATGACAGCATCCCCTGATACCACTCTTGCGGCGGCGCTCGGCTCGCGCATCTGCCATGACCTTATCAGCCCCCTGGGGGCGATTTGCAACGGGATAGAGTTGCTTGGCATGGCGGACAGGGCCGGGGCACCCGAAATCGACCTTATTCGTGAAAGCGTGGAGACCGCGAATGCCCGGATCAGGTTTTTCAGGATTGCTTACGGAACCGCGCCGGATGGCCAGCAGATCGCGGCGCAGGAGGTGAAGAGGGTTATCGGCGATTATGCCCGATATGCCCGTGTGTCCATTGAGTGGCCAGACATGCCGAACCCCTGTCGCCCCGCCGCCCGCCTGGCCTTTCTGCTGATCCAGTGCCTTGAGGCGGCGATGCCGTTCGGCGGGCAGATCACCGTGACACGGCCCGACGGGGGGTGGCGGCTGCGGGGCGCAAGCGAGCGGATGAAGCGTGATGAGGCGCTTTGGGCCGGGCTGTCGGGCGGTGATCCGGCACCCGCCGGTGCCCCGCCGCGCCCGGATGCGATCCAGTTTCTGCTGGCGCGCCCGGCGGCAGGGGCGTGCGGGGTGTCTCTGGCTGTCGGGCTTGGCGAGAACCGGATCGACATCGGGTTCTGAGCGGTTCCGGGGGGTGCGCCTCACCCCACGGCGGGCGCTTCGCTTCCGCCGGGCCGGGCGCTGCCCTCACCGCTGTCGTGAAACGCATGACAAAGACCTCAGTCGCGGACTGCCCCGTCCCCCGACACCAGATATTTGAAGCTCGTCAACTGCTCTGCCCCCACCGGCCCCCGCGCGTGCATCCTGCCGGTTGCAATCCCGATTTCCGCCCCCATGCCGAACTCGCCCCCGTCGGCAAATTGTGTCGATACATTGTGCATCAGGATTGCGCTGTCCAGCCGCGCCATGAAGTGATCAGCCACCGCCGGGTTTTCGGTGATCACGCAATCGGTATGGGAAGAGCCGTAGCGCCGGATATGGGCAATCGCCCCGTCCGCATCCCCGACCGTCCGCGCCGCGATGATGCTGTCGAGATATTCGCGCCCCCAGTCCTCTGCGCCCGCAGGCGATGCCCCGGCAACCACCGTCCGCAGGCGATCATCCGCCCGCACCTCCACCCCGGCGGCGAGCAGGTCGCGCAACACGTCCGCGCCCAGGCCGTCGGCTATCTGTTCATGGATCAGCAGGCACTCCGCCGCGCCGCAGATGCCCGTGCGCCGGGTCTTGGCGTTCAGGACAACACGTCGGGCCTTTTGCGGATCGGCATCCTTGTCGATGAAGATATGCACGATCCCCTCCAGATGGGCAAAGACCGGCACCCGTGCCTCGCTCTGCACCAGCCCGACCAGCCCCTTGCCGCCACGGGGCACAATCACGTCAATATGATCGGTCATCCGCAACATTTCAGAGACCGCCGCCCGGTCGCGGGTCGGCACCCTCTGGAGTGCATCGACAGGCAGCCCCGCCGCGCGCAGCCCCTGTTGCAGGCATTCATGGATGAGGCCCGAGGAATGGAAACTTTCCGAGCCGCCGCGCAGGATTGCCGCATTGCCCGCCTTCAGGCACAGCGCCCCGGCATCAGCGGTGACATTCGGGCGGCTTTCATAGATCACCCCGATCACGCCCAGCGGCGTGCGCACCCGCCTGATTCGCAGACCGTTCGGGCGGCTCCATTCCGCTGTCACCGCGCCCACCGGGTCCGGCTGTGCCGCAACCGCGCACAGCCCGTTGCGGATGGCGGCAATCCGGTCCTCATCCAGCATCAGCCGGTCGAGCATCGCAGGGGAAAGGCCCTTGTTGCGCCCGAAGGCCATGTCGCGGGCGTTGGCCTCTGTCAGGGCGGCGCGCCGCGCCCAGAGCGTATCCGCCGCGGCGGTCAGTGCCTGCGCCCTGGCTTCCGGCGCGGCAAAGCCCAGTTCCGTTGCCGCCGTGCGGGCGCGGGTGCCCATGTCCTGCATCAGGCCGGGAATGTCGGAAATTGTGTCGGTGTCTTTCATCGGGACGGCCTGCGCGCTGATCATGGCATCGCCCGATTAGCATAGCCAGGGTCAGAGCGCCATATCGTCCCGAAGACCTCTGTATAGCGCGACGACATAAAATTGATCACAGGGTCCACCCCCGTTCCTGTCGGGACGCTCCTGCATGAATGTAAGCGCTTTCACCGAAAATGTAAGCTCTTACATTCCGGGAAAGAGGCAAAACCCGCGTCCGCCTGCCCCGCCCCTGAGCGTCTTTCCCGCAGGTCCGCAGATCATTCGGGACAAAGCAGCATCCGCCTGCCCCTCACACCGATCAGCCCCCCCGCCATACCCGCCATCAGAGCGCCATATCGTCCCGGTGGATGAGTGCTGCGCGGGCCGGATAGCCCAGACGGGCCTCAATCCCGTCTGACCGGCAACCAAGGATCAGCCGCGCCTCTGCCGCCGAATACCGGGCCAGACCCTGCCCCAATGTCCGCCCGTCCGGGGTAAGGATGGCAACCGGATCACCCCGCCCGAACGCCCCTTCTGCCGCCGTCACCCCCGCAGGCAGCAGCGATTTACCCTGCCCGAGCGCGCCCATGGCCCCGGCATCGACCGTCACCGTGCCCTGCGGCTTCATGCCCGCGATCCAGCGTTTGCGGGCCGCCCGTGGCGTGATTCGGGCGGTAAACCAGCTTACGGGCGCGCCCTGCTCAATCGCCTGAACCGGGCGCAGTGGCGCACCGGCGGCAATCACCATGGCACAACCTTGCCCCACTGCGGTCTTGGCGGCCTGCACTTTGGTCTTCATGCCGCCTTTCGACAGGCCGGACCCCGCATCGCCCGCCATCGCCTCGATTTCCGGCGTGATCTCATCAATCCGGTCGAGCCGCCGCGCACCGGCATCAGTGCGGGGATCAGCCGTATAGAACCCGTCAACATCCGACAGCAGGATCAGAACATCCGCCCCCACCGTCACCGCAACCTGCGCCGCCAGCCGGTCATTGTCGCCAAAGCGAATCTCATCAGTGGCCACCGTGTCGTTCTCGTTCACGATCGGCACGCATCCCAGCCCCAGCAACTGGGCAAGGGTCGCGCGCGAATTGAGATAGCGGCGGCGATCAGCGCTGTCCTCCAGCGTCACCAGCACCTGCGCGGTGGTAACGCCATGGGGGGCCAGGGCCTCTTCATAGGCGCGGGCCAGGCGTATCTGCCCCACCGCCGCCGACGCCTGTGACCGTTCCAGCGACAGCGCCCCCGAGGGCAGGTCCAGCGCATGACGCCCGAGCGCAATGGCACCGGACGACACCAGCACAACCCGCGCGCCCCGCGCCCGCAGCATCGCCACATCCTCGGCCAGGCCACGCACCCACGCCGCCCGCAACCGACCACTGCCGCCATCGACCAGAAGCGCAGAGCCGATCTTGATGACAATCGTTTTAGCGGTGGTCAGGGATGCCATAGCTCCGGCTCCGTGGTGCG
>JPPB01000073.1 GCA_001483205.1 alpha proteobacterium 3107 | reverse complement strand
TCCGGTGGACCGTTTCAGGGCCGAACGGGCGGAGCCCCAAGGCGCTGCCCGGCGTGCCGCCGGGCGGGACAAGTTGGCCACTGACGCGCCAAAATGCAAAGGTCTTGCCAAACGACTGCATTCCGGTTTTGCGCCCCGGTCCCGCGCCCCGCTCATCGCAACGGCCATCATCATCTTGCAGCACCCCGGCCATAAACCGTCCGCCCGGCAACCAGCGTCCGGATCACCCGCCCCTGCATCCTCTGCCCGTCAAACGGGGTGTTCTTCGATTTCGACCGCAACGCAAAGCGGTCCAGCACGAAAGGCACATCGGGGTCGAACAGCACCAGATCGGCGGGCGCGCCCCGGCTCAGCCGTCCGCCGGGCAGGTTCAGGCGGCGCGCAGGCGCAAGGGACATGGCCCGGAAAAGCTGTGTCAGGCTCAGGTCGCCCGAATGCCACAGCCGCAGGGCGGCGGGCAACAGCGTCTCTAACCCCACCGCACCAGAGGCCGCCTCTCCGAACGGCAGGCGCTTTGATTCCTCATCCTGCGGGGTATGGAAGGATGAAATCATGTCGATAAGGCCCGAGGCAACGGCACCCACCACCGCCTGCCGGTCATCCTCTTCCCTCAGCGGCGGCTTCAGCTTAAAGAACGTCCGGTAATCCCCCACATCCTGCGCATTCAGCGTCAGGTGGTGGATTGACGCGCCCGCGGTCACATCCAGCCCGTCCGCTCTCGCCCGCTCCAGCACCGGCAGGGCACAGGCGGCGGATATACAGTCGGCATGATAGCGCGCGCCGGTCATCCCGATCAGCGCCATGTCCCGCTCCAGCCCCATGCGTTCAGCCACCGCGGATACGGCGGGCAACCCCTTGAGCGAGGCGAACCGGCCTGCGGTCACCGCCGCCCCCCGGCTGAGGCCCGGTTCCTGCGGATGCGCCATGATCAGGGCACCGGTGGCCCGCGCATAGCTGAGCGCACGGGCAAAGACCCGCGTGTCGGCGACCACCCGGTCGCAATCGGTGAAGCCCACGGCCCCGGCGTCGGTCAGAAAGCCGATCTCGGTCATCTCGCGCCCCTCGCGGCCTCTGGTCAGCGCCGCCATCGGGCGGATATTGACCGGCGCGGCTTCATTGGCGCGGCGCAGGACAAAGGCCACTGCCTCGGGCGTGTCGAGCGCGGGCGTGGTGTCGGGGCGGGTGACGATGGTGGTGACCCCGCCCGCAGCAGCGGCAAGACCGGCAGAGCGGAAACTCTCTTTGTGCCGTTCCCCCGGTTCGCCGATCTTGACGCCGACATCGACAATGCCGGGGGCGAGGCAATGGCCGCCGCAGTCGATCCGCGCGCCGTCCGTGTCCGGGGGGGCGTCGGTGCCGGTGGCGGCGATCCGGCCCCCCCTGATCAGCAGCCAGCCGGGGGGGGCGGTATCGGCCTCTGGGTCAATCAGCCGGGCGTTGAGGAAGAGGGTGGTCACGGGGTTGCCCGGCCCAGTGTTTTTATGCGCTGGCGAAAGGCGTTGTCGAATTTGACAAGATAGTCGATCAGCCAGTCATGTTGCCTTTGCCAGTCGCTTTCATCGGCTACATCGGCATTTTGCAGGGAGAGGCTTACCCTGGCACCCTTTCGGTTGGGCAGACTGTCCCAGTGCAGTTCCTCACCGATCTCGCTTTCGATTTCTGCTTTTTGCTCACTGAGTTCGGAAAACCTGTCTTTCGCATTCGGGCCACTCATATAAAGTGAAGCCCTAATTTTGTTTTTTTCGCGGAGTACCCCGGCAAAAAGTTTAAACTTGGTTCTGCCGATGGCAAATTTTGTCCAACTTTGTGGAAACACCTTGCGCTGACTTAACTGTGCGTCTGTCTCCTCAATCCGGTCGTTGAGGGCCTGCCAATAACGCTGATACAAAGCGCTCAAATCACTGGTCGGGCCGGATGATGTCGTTTTGACCTGCCTTCTCCAGTCGTTCGGGGCGACGATGACATTGAATTTGGGCGCGACGGGGCTGTTGCCGATCCGCCAAAGCTCAATGGTGACGCCGAAAAAGCGATGATCATCGGCGGTGATGTCATTGAGCCAATCCAGCGCGGCACGGTGTTCCGGGCGCAATCTCTCGCAAATCAGGATGACCGAACGCGCCTCCAGACCCGCCGAATAGGTGATCAGTTTGCCCAGATGATCATGGTCAGTCCGGCCATACTGGTTTTCGATCAGGACCAGCTCCCCCTCTGCGCTGCCCGTGTCCCGGCATAGGATGTCAGCCTGAAACGGGCCAACACTCATTTCAACGCCTTGCAGTTCAAACCCGTCAGGCCCGAGACCAAGGGTCTCGGCCAGAAGCGCAAGGTTATCGTCCTCGGCCAGCCATGGCGTGAAGTCACGCGCCTCATTGGGCCAGATTGTTCTGATGTCCTTGATACGCTCAAGCGTTCCCAGATTTTCGTTCATGCCATCCTCCCGTCATCGGTCTGCGGCCTCTCCTATACCACCCGCCGCGCGCCCCGTCATCCGGGCTTCACGCTCGCCGTCACATAATTCACCGACAGGTCGCGTTCGGACAGCGCCCAGCCCCACGCCAGCGGGCGAAAGACGAACCCCTTGCGGTCCACCGGCTCCAGCCCGGCGGCACGAATCATCCCGTAAAGCTCATCCGGGGTGATGAACCGCCGCCAGTCATGGGTGCCCTTCGGCAACCAGCGCAGGACGACCTCAGCCCCGACAATCGCCAGCGCAAAGCTCTTTGCATTGCGGTTGATGGTCGAGGTGATCATCAGCCCGCCCGGCCTCAGCACCCCCGCGCAGGCCGCAATATAGTCGGGCGGGCGGGCCACATGCTCAACCACTTCCATATTCAGGACCACATCGAATCGCTCCCCCGCTTCGGCCAATGCCTCTGCCGTCGCGCAGCGATAATCGATCTTCAGCCCCGATTGCCCGGCGTGCAGGCGCGCCACCCGGATATTGCCGGGCGCGGCATCGGCCCCGGTCACCTCTGCCCCCAGCCGCGCCATCGGTTCCGACAACAGCCCGCCGCCGCAACCGATGTCGAGCAGCCGCAAGCCGGCAAAGGGCGCGCGATCACTCAGGTCGCGGTCAAACTCCATCGCGATCTGGCCGGTGATATAGTCCAGCCGACAGGGGTTCAGCATGTGCAGCGGCCTGAATTTGCCGTTCGGATTCCACCACTCGGCGGCCATTGCCTCGAACTTCGCGACCTCTTCGGCGTCGGTGGTGCCGCCTGTTTCGGTATCGGTGGCTTGCATTTTGTGCTCCGTATGGTTTTGTGGGGGCATCGGGCCGGTTTCCTGCCGCCGGTGTCTATCACGGGTTTCCCATGGATAAATACGCATCACGGGACGGCACAGACCAGAAACTTTTTCCTGCGGGAGAGCCGTTCGACCGGCAGATGGTCGATACGGGCGACGGGCATCAGGTTTATGTCGAGCGCTGCGGCAATCCTGACGGCATTCCGGTCGTGGTTCTGCACGGCGGCCCCGGCGGGGGCTGCAACCCGGCGATGCGCCGCTTTTTCGACCCGTCGGTCTATCATGTGATCCTGTTTGACCAGCGCGGTTGCGGGCGGTCGCGGCCTCATGCCAGCACCGAAAACAACACCACCTGGCATCTGATTGCGGATATGGAGCGCCTGCGGGGGATGTTCGGCATCGACCAATGGGCGGTTTTCGGCGGCAGTTGGGGGGCGACGCTGGCGCTGGTCTATGCGCAGACCCATCCGGAGCGTGTCCTGCGGCTGATCCTGCGCGGGGTGTTTCTGGCGACAGAGGCCGAACTTGCCTGGTTTTACGGCGGCGGGGCGGGGCGGTTTTTCCCGGAACTGTGGCGGCGGTTCACCGGCATGATCCCCGAGGAAGAGCAGGATGACCTGATTGCCGCCTATAACCGGCGGCTGTTTTCCGGGGACCGGGCCGAGGATGCGCGCCATGCCCGCGTCTGGACGGGGTGGGAAAATGCGCTGGCCTCGATGGGGAATGATGGCCGGGCGGCGGATGCGCCCGCCCATTATGCGCTGGCCTTCGCGCGGCTTGAAAACCATTACTTCCACAACCATGCCTTTCTGGGGCCGGATCAGCGGATTCTGGATAATATGGAGCGGATTGCGCATATTCCCGGACATATCGTGCAGGGGCGCTATGACATGGTGTGCCCGCCTGCCGCTGCCGCGGCACTGGCGGAACGCTGGCCGGGGGCCAGGCTGGAGGTGGTGCCGATGGCAGGTCATGCGCTCTCTGAGCCGGGGATTTCCGCGGCGCTGGAGCGGGTGATGCGGGACATTTCTGTCGGGCAGGGGGGCCGCCGGAGATAAGGGTGATGGGTTTCACAAGAGCGGTGAGGGCAGCGCCCGGCCCGCATGAGAGTGCGCGGCTTATCCGCGGATAAGGGCAGCATCTCTGACATATTCGCTTGGGCCGGGCGGGACAGGTTGGCAGCCGATGCGCCATTAAAGACCCCTGTATAAGGGTCGAACCGGGGAACCGGGCAGCCGCCTGCCTGGGCGGGCGCTTTTCTTGAAAGTCTACATTGGCGATGGTCTTGCCATAA
>JPPB01000072.1 GCA_001483205.1 alpha proteobacterium 3107 | reverse complement strand
CAAGGCTGGTCGCCTGGATCATCGGTTACTTGTAGATTCTCTGACGAGCCTTTTCGAGCCGTTCGAGAATGTTGTCGAGCTGATCAGGCTGCACCATGAACTGCTGGAAGCCTTCCATGCCGATCTTGGCCATCTCAGCCGGTGCGTCACGGTCAAAGAACTGCGCGATGCCGCCCGGAGTGGTGGACAGAAGCTCGAAACCAGCCGCGATGAACGGATCATCTTTGGCAACCTCGGAATCCTTGTTGATCGGCAACTGCCCCATGGCCGCATTGATCTTTGTCTGGGCCCCGGCGGTCGCGAGATAGGCCAGGAAGGTCTTGGCGTCATCGACATTGACCGCGCCCGAGGGGATATGCACCGTATCGGTTGGCGCTTCTTCCGCACGCGGCACATCAGGGTTGATTGTCGGGAACGGCAGGAAACCGAGCGTGTCATTCGTCATCCCGCCTTCCTTGAAGACGGCAACGGCGAAGTTACCCATGACATAATTGGCGGCCTTTCCCTGAACAAGCAGCGCAGCGGCATCCTGCCAGTCCAGTGCGGCGTGGTTCTGGGTGATATAGCCCGGCTCCACGAGCTTGGCCCACTCTGCAAAAGTGGCGCGAACACGGTCATCGGTCCATTCCACCTTGCCGTTGGCCAGGTCCATGTGGAACTCATAGCCATTGGTGCGCAGGTTCATGTAATCGAAAATGCCCGCCCCCGGCCACAGCGCCTTGGTGCCGGTGGTCACACAGTCAATCCCGGCCTCCTGAAACAGGGCGCAGTTGGCAATGAACTCATCCCAGGTTGCAGGGATTTCGGCCCCGACCTGCTCATAGGCGGTCCTGTTGAAGTAGATGCCCCACTGGTAATACGTATACGGTACGCCCCACTGCTTGCCATCGATTGTCATTGAAGGCAGCGCCGATGCCAGAGAGTCCTTCAGGCCGTGGGCTTCCCAGACATCCGAGACATCCATGAACTGACCCGAATTGACAAACGGAGCCATCCGGTTTCCGGCATACCAATTCGCGAGGTCGGGCGCTTCTGCCGACAGGAAGTTGCGGATTGAAGTCTTGTAGCCTTCGTGATCGAAGTTCTGGAGCTCAATCTTTATGTCGGGATTGGCCGCTTCAAAATCCGCGATGATCTCCTGCATCGCCGCCAGTGGCGCAGGGTCATAATCAGCGTAGTATTTTACGACTCTCTGCTGGGCAAAACCGGCCGTCGCTGCGATGACAGCGGTTGCCGAAATTGCCAGAGTGAACAGTGAACGCATTGTTTCCTCCCTTTTTCAGGTTAACATCCGGTGTTGAGGCAATGTTTCATATTGTGAAACTTCCCTCTCAACTATTGAAAACTATTCACGCAAGCGCTATGAAATGTCAACCGTTTTCTGGCCCCCGAGGGCCGGACTTGGGAGGAAAACCGTGATTCAGCAAGCGTGTAGCGGCGGAACTGTCGGTAAGGCTTTGGGTATTCTCGACTGCGTGGCCGGGTTTGGCCGCCCAGTGCGCTTTTCCGAATTGCTCGAAGTCAGCCCCTATCCGAAGGCGACGCTGTATCGTTTCCTCAAAACTCTCACCCGTCAGGATATGCTGTCCTACAATCAGAACGGCACATACTGGCTTGGCACGCGGCTGATGCGTCTGGCACATGAAGCTTGGAAGACGGCATCGCTCGCCCCGCTCGCCCGGCCATTTGTCGAAGCCCTGGCAGACCGGGTTGGAGAGTCGGTTCACCTTGCCCAACTCGACAGCGGGCATGTGCTGTTTATCGACAAGATCAAGGCCACCGACCAGTTTGAAACGCTGGCGCGGGTGGGTCAGGTCGCGCCCGCCTATTGCACCGGTGTCGGCAAGGTGATGCTTGCCCATCTTGACCCCAATCGCCTGGAGCCGGTGCTGAAGCAACAGAGTTTCTTTCAATACACCAAAGCCACGCACAACTCGGCCAGGGGCCTGATTGCCGAGCTTGAGCAGATTCGCCGGAATGGTGTGGCCTTTGACCGGCAGGAACACGAACACGGGATCATCTCGATTGCCGCCCCGATCCTCAACCCCGACGGGCGCGTTATCGGGGCCTTGTCGATTGCCACCTCAACCACCCGCCACACGACCGAAGGCCTTGAGGTTTTCCGCGCCGCCCTCCTCGAAACCGCCGAAAAGATCGGGGAAAACGCCGCCCATTGGCAGTGCCCCGCCTGATCAGGGAGATAAACACATGTCCGGTGTCACACTCAGCAAGGCCATCAAGCGATTTGGTGATCTCCAGGTCATCCACGGGGTCGATCTTGAGATCGAAGACGGCGAATTTTGTGTTTTTGTCGGCCCGTCGGGCTGCGGCAAGTCCACGCTTCTGCGCATGATTGCCGGGCTTGAGGAAACGACCGAAGGGCATATCAGCATCGGGGGGCGCGATGTAACCCGCGCTGACCCGGCAGAGCGCGGTGTGGCAATGGTGTTCCAGACCTATGCGCTCTATCCGCATATGACCGTAGAGGAAAACATGGGGTTCGGCCTCAAGATGACAGGCACACCCAAGGCCGAGGTCAAAGAAAAGGTAACCCGCGCCGCCGAAATCCTGCAACTGCAACCCTATCTCAAGCGCAAGCCCAAGGCGCTTTCAGGCGGCCAGCGCCAACGTGTTGCCATCGGCAGGGCAATCACCCGCGGCCCCGAGGTGTTTCTGTTTGACGAACCGCTCTCCAACCTTGATGCAGAGCTGCGCGTCGAGATGCGGGTGGAAATTGCCCGACTCCACAAGGAAATCGGGGCGACGATGATCTACGTCACCCATGATCAGGTCGAGGCGATGACGCTTGCCGACAAGATCGTCGTGCTGCGCGGCGGGCGTGTCGAACAGGTGGGCAGGCCGATGCAGCTTTACCAGAACCCCGACAATGTATTTGTTGCGGGATTCATCGGATCGCCGGGCATGAATTTCCTCAGAGGCACGGTTTCGGGTCCGGGCAAGGTCCGGGTTCCGGCGCTGGGCGACCAAGAGATCAAAACTGGTGTGCCCCTGCCTGACATGAACACCGCTGTCATCGTCGGTCTCAGGCCGCAAGACCTGGGCGTACATCAGGCGGCATCGCCGGTCACGGTTGAACTGCGCGAGCGTCTGGGCGGCGTGGCCTATGATTATCTGAATACGCCGACCGGTGAGCGCATTATCGTCGAGATCAAGGGGGATGAGCCAATCGCGGCGGGAGCCGAAGTCGCCGTCGATTTCGACCGGGAACGGGTGTTCTTTTTTGACGCTGAAAATAACCGGCGGTTGCGTTGAGGCAAGCCGGGTTGCATCGCGGACCCACACGCAGATGGTTATGGCCACCATCGGGCAGAACCTGCTGGAGGCCGTAAACAGGATCAGGCTCTCCCCACAAACCCCGGCAATCCCATAACCCCATACCGAAACCGGCGGGGGGCACCGGTGCGGTAGGACGGCGATGTCGGACGGGTAGTTTGGCCACCTATATGCCATTATGCAGAGGTTCGCGCCGGAAGGTGTTGGCCTCATCTTCGCGCCGCGCTAAAGTGCTGAATCATGCCGCCGGTCACGCCTCAAAGCATATGGCCCATGGGGGCAGAACAGCCGCAAAAGAGGGGCGCAAAACATGTTCAACGCATTGGTTGTGGAAAAGGATGACGACGGCAAAACCCATGCCGCCGTTCGTCAGGTGGCGGCGGACGACCTGCCCGAGGGGCAGGTGATGGTCGCGGTGGAGTATTCCACGCTCAACTACAAGGACGGCCTGTGCATCGGCCCCGGTGCCGGGCTGGTGCGCGCCTGGCCTCATGTGCCGGGCATAGATTTCGCCGGCACGGTCGAGCAAAGTGCCGACAGCCGCTATCGCCCCGGTGACAAAGTGGTGCTGACCGGCTGGCGCGTGGGCGAGACCCGTTGGGGCGGCTATGCACAGAAGGCGCGGGTTGATGCGGATTGGCTGATCCCGTTGCCCGACGGGCTGACGACCCGGCAGGCGATGGCAGTGGGCACGGCGGGGCTGACCGCTATGCTGGCAATCGCCGCGCTGGAGGACCGGGGGCTGGACAAGGCCGACGGGCCGGTGCTGGTGACGGGGGCGGCGGGCGGCGTCGGGTCGGTCGCGACCGCGCTTCTGGCCGCGCGGGGATATGAGGTTGCGGCGGTCACCGGGCGACCTGAGATGGCCGGTTATCTGCACGCCCTGGGTGCGGCGACCATCGTTGCAAGGGAAGACCTGGCAGAGGTCACCCGCAAGCCGCTGGAAAGCGAGACCTGGGCGGGCTGTGTGGATACGGTTGCAGGGGCGATGCTTGGCCGGGTGCTGAAACAGATGAAATACGGCGCTTCGGTGGCGGCGGTCGGTCTGGCCGGGGGCGCGGTGATTGAGGGCGCGCTGATCACGCCGTTCATTCTGCGGGGCGTCAGCCTTGCGGGGATCGATTCGGTGATGCAGCCGCTCGGGGCGCGACAGAGGGCATGGCAACGGATTGCCGATGACCTGCCGCTTGATAAGCTGGAGGACATGATCCGGCCTGCAACCCTGGCGGATTTGCCGGACCTGGGGGCAGAGATCCTCAAGGGCCGGGTCCGGGGGCGTGTGGTTGTCGATGTGAACGCCTGACATACTGGCTGAAGGTCGGGTTTTGAGTCCAAGTCCCGGCCCTGCTCCCGCCCGGTCGCCAGACCGGGCGGGACAGGTTGACCACCGATGCGCCAATATGCAGGTGTCTTGTAAAGCCAAAATTCGGTCATTTGACTATAGGTGCGGAGCGGCAAGGGCGCGAGAACAGCAGAACGGGGCGTTGCATTCCCACAACGCATCGGCAGGGCAGTTCCCGGCCTGGGGTGCAAATGCCCCCGCCCGGGGGTATTCTGCCCGACGGGTGAGGGTTGAGCGGTAAAAGAGGATTTTTCCATGCCTACAGCGGCCCGCCTTGTCGGTGGACTATATTTCGCCGGTCTGGCTTTCATCGTCTCAAGCATTGTCATTCCCTATCTGCAATCCGGCCTGCACGGGCCGTATTTCGGCCCTGTTAATTCTGCGATCGGCTTTCTGTGCGGCTGGCGGATCATGGGGCCGCGCGCCGGAGGCTCGCTCATCAACGTGCTGGCGACCGGTCTGACCACCGCTGTCTCCACCTATGTCGTCGCGCTGTTTGTCCATTCGGGCGTGACCATGGTGAGGCTCGCGCTGCGCAGACGGTATGACGGCGCGGTCGAGGCACTGATCGGGTTGATCGAAGAAGCCTGGGAATACAACACGATGGTTCTGGCGCAGGATGTGGTGATGACCCTACTGGCCGGTGGTATGCTCGGTGGTCTGTTCGCCCGCGCTGCCGCCCGCCGCTGGTCCTGAGGGCTCCGGCGACTGCGTTTGGGTGTCTGAGCCATCCCCTGATGCAAAAAAGAGAATGATAACACAAATGATAGACAAAAAGACGACGAAGCTGGCGGCAATGGCGGCGATCTTCCCGAAGGGAAGCAATTCGTCCTCGTCTGTCTGCTCGGTGTTGGTGTTCAGGACGGTGCGAAGCCTGTGAGATTCCAACTGTAAAGTCTCGACGGCGTGCCTTAGATCGCTGCGCAACTCACTGATCTCCGCAACAAGATGGGCGATGTCCCGATCACGGTCTGTCGCGGTTTGCACAGGCGGCGCGGCGCGTTTCGACTTGGCCTTGGCCTCCGCCTCGGCTCTGGCTTTGTTGAATTTCTGCAACGCCTCATCCACTTCGGGGCAGTCAAGGCCCAGAGACTCCGGAACTGGAGCCTCAAAAACCAGAACGTCAGGGTAATCCGATCCATGCGCGAAAGCGATGGCCTGAAGGCGCTCCATCATTCCTGCGGGGTCCAGAGTATCGGTATCGTGAAGGATGAGCGTCTCGCCAGAAAGCGCACTCCAGTTGAATGCGTAATCATCCATTTCTGAAGGGGGAGGGTCAGGACGATACATGCGAAACACGCCGCTGGTAGAATCTACCCGTGCGCGCATCTGCTCAAAGAGGTGTTCAATTTCCGAATAAAGCGCTGGCCAGTCGGAAAAGGACTGGCCACCGTCAGGCGTCACGGCAACACAGGCACCCAGAAAACCCTGCCGCCGCCCGGAATCGCGGCAAGGGGCCACGGTACCGACCAGCTCGATAACATTGCCGTCCTGATTTTCCGCACGGCGGAAAAAAACGGCGGCCTGATCGGGGGCCATCCGGTGAATATGGCCGCTATCGCCGCCACCAAACTCAAGCACACTCACGGTGTTGCCAACACCGGCCAGAACACCGTTTCCATACGCTTTCAGACCGCTGGTGGTTCCGAACACGGCGCGCCCGAGGACAGGCGCGTTTATTGCCATTCTTTGGTCCATCCGGTGAAGCGCTGCCAGAACGTTGGCCCCGGACGTTTGCCCGCGAACTGCTCGAACAGCCAGAAAAATATCTGCTCAATGTGGTGGAAATCAAACTCCATCAGACGAGGTTCGCCCTCGATGATCTCTATCTCACCCAGATAGAGGGGCGAAAGCAGCGGTTTCTTTTCTGGCCAGCCGCTCCAGATATTGTAGGTTCGGGGGCAAAACTTTTTCAAATAGGCTATCTGGGCTTCTGTATTGAGTTTCGTGAAGCCGGTTCTACCCGTCGCATCACCAAATTCCCGCAATCGGCACAGTGATTCCTCCGGCTTTGAAAGCACAACGCCAATCGACATGCGGTCGAGAAGGCCGGGGAAACTCTTTTTCACGTAAGAGATGAAATTGGCAAAAAGGATGTCGTTCTCTTCCCTGTCCGGGCTGAGCATAAAAATCACGACGAATTTAAGCCGCTGATTTTCAAGATAGGCGCGCAAGAGCGGCTTCAGGTCGGGCATGACACCCTTTGCGGGCACCACCTGTTGCAAAAGCTCGCCTGAGACTTCCAGAAAGCTGAAATTAGCGTCAAGTTTCTTGCCAGAAGTTGTTTGGGCGGTGATTTCGATTTCGCGAATGTCGCTTTCGGCTGCCGGGGTGCGTTCGGGAAAGCGCCCCTCAATCCATTGTTTATTCCAGTCGTTGATGATTGCGGGGCCTTCCCAGTCCGGTCCCTCCTTGTTGTCGGGAATTGCGATGTCGATGTCAAATTTCGTCTTACTTATTAGATAATTCATCATCATCCATTGAAGCGTTGTTTTTCCGCTGCCGGGGTAGCCAAAGGAAAACAGATAATGGCCCTTCTTCTTATTCGCTACATCCTCGACTGTCAGGACTGGTTTGGGGCGCAGGCGCAGAGGAATGCGCTTGGGGCCTTCGGGGTCTGTGCCAAAGGCGTGCGTGATGATCGGGTCTGTCATGGAAAGCTCCCCCCAATGCAAAATTCATTCGATGATCCGCCTTTCGCCCGAACCGCGCGCGATTCCGGTTCTGACGTTCTTTTCCAACCGGCCCTTCCCGAACAGGGCAAATGACAGCAGGAATGGCAGAACATCGACAACCGAGGCGAGTATCAGCGATACGAAGGTGGCCATGAGGTTTGGCCTTTCCACAAACCCGTTTTGAAAGGCGTAGACGATTTCGCCCAACCGCCCGAGCGTCGGGTCAATGTTGCTGTGGCTGACCTTGCCGTCCTCCGGCAGCAGCGCATTGGCCTCGCGCTCTATGTCGAGAGAGATGTCCGACATCTCAGGCAGCGCATCAAGGCCGCCCTTGCTGATAAGGACACGCGCGGCAGAATCGTATTCAAGCAGCGCATCATCAATGCGCCTGGCAAGAGCTTCGACAGCAGGCGTATCGGTCGTATGCAAAACAGTCGAAAGGATTGCTTCTGCCGCACTTTTGTAACGCTCATACCAGTCATTGACCACGCTCAAATCCGACCCTATGGGGGGCACCGCAAGGTTGGTGATCGAATCACCAAGGATGCGTTCGATTTCCGCCATGTGGCTGCGGCATTCCTCGCCGCAACCGGGGCGAAGCGGGTCGTTGATCTGGTCACGAAGATTCGTAAGTTCAACCGTGAGGTCTTTGCGCAATGTCGTCGCATAGCGGACGCTTTCCAGACCGGCCAGTGCTGCGCGGGTTTTGACCAGATCGTCGCGAAAGACCTCAACCTGTCTGGTGACGGTTGCCTGTGTGACATCTTCGCGCATGAAGTTGCTGTAAAGAAAGTTAAAATTCGAGGCGACGGAGAAGAACGCCGCGACAAACCATATGAAGACAGGCAGGCGATACCGCTTTTCGCCTGAGCGAAAATAGCTGATCGTCGCGTCCATGGTCAGGATGATGGCCATCAGAAAAACAACTAAGGGGAGCGTGACTTCCCCTGCGCTTTGCAAGAGGCCGTGATAGGAAAGGTATCCTGAAATGGTGACGGCAAGAACAAGGATAGAGGCGTAGGACAGGATGATGAACGCTGGCATATCAATCCCTAATTCTAGTGCAGAGTAACGGCGTCCGCAATAGCAGGATGTTAGTTTTTTGTAAACCATAAATGTGGCCGGGCTATGACTTCCCGGCAGACGCTTGAGTTCCGCCCGCCCCCGGCCTACTAAAGGCACCGGACACAGCGAAGGAGTCGCCCCCCATGCGCATCTGCAATGACCTGGCAGAGACCGTCGGCAACACCCCGCTGATCCGCCTGCGCAAGGCCAGCGACATCACCGGCTGCGAGATTTTCGGCAAGGCGGAGTTTCTCAATCCGGGCCAGTCGGTCAAGGACCGCGCCGCGCTCTACATCATTCGCGCCGCGATTGCGCAGGGCACACTGAAACCGGGTGGCGTGATCGTCGAGGGCACCGCCGGCAACACCGGCATCAGCCTGGCACTGATTGGCGCGTCGCTGGGGTTTCGCACCGTCATCGTCATCCCCGAGACCCAAAGCCGCGAAAAGAAAGAGATGCTGCGCCTGTGCGGGGCGGCGCTGGTCGAGGTGCCCGCCGTGCCCTACAGCAACCCCGACAACTATGTGCGCTATTCCGGGCGGTTGGCAAAGGCGCTCCGTGCCGCCGGGGAAAGCGGCGCGATCTGGGCCAACCAGTTCGACAATGTGGCCAACCGGCAGGCACATATCGAGACCACCGCCCCCGAGCTGTGGGAGCAGATGGACGGGCGGATAGACGGATTCATCTGCGCGGCGGGGTCGGGGGGAACGCTGGCCGGGGTTGCCCATGGCCTGCGGGAACGGAACGCCGGGGTCAGGATTGGCCTTTCTGATCCGGGCGGCTCAGCGCTCTATAACCACTATGCGAACGGCGCGCTGAAGGCAGAGGGCAGTTCGATCACCGAGGGGATCGGGCAGGGCCGGGTCACGGCGAACCTTGAGGGCCTGCGGGTTGATCATGCCTGGCGGGTGCCGGATGAGGAGGCCCTGGGGGTGGTCTTTGATCTGATGGCCGGGGAGGGGCTGGTCATGGGCGGCTCGACCGGGGTCAATGTCGCGGGCGCGATCCGCCTGGCGAAAGAACTGGGGCCGGGCCACCGGATCGCCACCATCCTGTGCGATTACGGCAGCCGCTATCAGTCCAGGCTGTTTAATCCGGCGTTTCTGCGCGGGAAGGGGTTGCCGGTTCCGCCATGGCTGAGCGAGCGGGGCCGCCCGCTGCCGGATGTTTTCGAGGGGTGACGGGGTGCGCTCGTGTCAGCCCGGCCTGTTTTATTCTTAGGGGCCTCTGCACACTGGCGTATCGGTGCCCAAATCGTCCGCCCGGCCAATATGCAAAGGTCTTTCAGGGCAGACACTTACCAGTTGATTAACCCGGTTGCCGGTGATATGCTGCTCGCCAACACGAAAGTCAGAGCATTAACAGGCAGATAATGACGCTGGCCCCCCCTCAGATAGCCACGGATGTGCGCCCGGTGACCGGGGTTCCCGCAGAGCTGCGGCAGGCCACGCCAGCCCGTATACGGCAGCAGATACGACAGAATGAACTCACCGGGCACACGGCGGGGATGGCACCTGGCTACCTTCAGGGCAATGTCGCAATCGTCCCCGGCGACTATGCCGAAGACTTTCTCCGTTTCTGCCGGAGCAATCCGAAACCCTGCCCTCTGGTCGGCATGTCGGACAAGGGCGACCCGACACTGCCGTCACTCGGAAGAGATATTGACATCCGCACCGATGTCGGCAGTTACCGGATTTACCGGAACGGAGAACTGACTGAGGAGCGAAGGGAGATTGCCGATCTTTGGCGCGACGATTTCGTAACCTTCATCCTCGGCTGTTCATTTTCGTTCGAGAAGGCGCTGATGGCCGAAGGGATCGGGCTTCGCCACATCACCCAGAACAAGACGGTTTCGATGTATAAAACCAACATCCCGACAACACCGGCCGGGCCGTTCCGGGGCGAAATGGTGGTCTCGATGCGCCCCCTGACAGCCGGGGACGCAATTCGCGCTGCTGAAATCACCAGCCGCTTTCCCGGCGCACATGGCGCGCCGATTCACTCAGGCAACCCGGCGGCCATTGGGATCGACGACATATCATGTCCGGACTGGGGCGACCCGACCGAATTTCACGATGGCGAAATCGCCGTATTCTGGGCCTGCGGCGTCACTCCGCAAGTCGCGGTTCGTAACGCCAGACCGCCTATCTTTATCACCCATTCGCCCGGCAGGATGCTGATCACCGACATCCGCAGCACCGACGCCAGGCGCAACTGAAAACCTGACAAAACCACAGCATGGAGGCATAAATGCTCAAATCAATCACAAGGCCCGCAACCATAACCGCCGCCGCGCTTTTGCTGGCCGGTGCAGCAACGGCCCAGGACAGCCCGGCCAAGATCAGCGTCGTCGGCACCTGGAACTCGATGACCAACTACAATGATCGCGAGGCCCCGTTCTGGCGCAGCCTGCCAAAGGAAACCGGTGGGCAATTCATCTCTACCATCGGCTCTTATTCCGAGTTCGGCCTGAAGGGGTTCGAGATCATGCGGCTTCTGAAACAGGGCGTTTTCGATTATGCCTACGGCCTGCCCGGCTATGTTGCCGCCGAGGACGCCGTGTTTGAGGGCGCTGACCTTTCGTCCCTGGCGCAGGACATCGAAACCGAACGTAAGGTCGCCGAAGCCTATTTCCCGGTGCTCGAAAAGGCATTCGCCGAGATTTACAATGCCAAGCTGCTGCAACTCTATCCGTTCCCGAGCCAGATTCTCTATTGCCGTTCGGAAGTGACCGGGCTGGCCGATCTCAGGGGCAAAAAGATTCGCGTCTATGCCACGACACTGGGTGATTTCGTCGAAGGCGCTGGCGGCACATCGGTGACGGTTCCGTTCGGCGAGGTGATCCCGGCGCTTGAAAAAGGCGTCGTTGACTGCGGCATCACCGGCACCATGTCGGCCTATACCGCGAAATGGTATCAGGCGGCGGAGTATGCCTATACCATGCGCGTGGGCTGGGGGCTGGCCTTCGGGGCGATGAATATGGACAAGTGGACCTCTCTGAGTGCCGGGCAGCAGGCCGACCTGAAGGCGCGGCTTGATGCCCTGACCGACCGCATGTGGGCAGAGACCGCAACCGAAGACGATCTGGCGATCCGCTGTCTGACCGGCGACAGTTGCCCGGTTTCCGAGGGCGCGCCGGTTGGCGGGATGACCCTTGTCACCCCGACCGACGAAGATCTGGCAGCGCGTGACCGGATCGCGCAGGAGGTGATCCTTGCCCGCTGGGCCGAACGGTGCGGGGCCGAATGCGCCGAGACCTGGACTCAGACGGTTGGCAAGGTTCTCGGCATGACGGCTGAGGCCAATTAGCCACGGGCTACCCGGCTGAACCATCATGCAGAGGTCTTTTCAGAGGATCGTCGCTGTCATCGTGCAAATCGGTGGCTGGGCGCTGCTCGGGGCGGCCTGCCTTGTGACCTATGATGTCATCACCCGCAAACTCTTCAACATGTCGATTGCGGGCGCGGACGAGATTTCCGGCTATGTCTTTGCCGTCTCGACCGCCGGGGCCTTTACCTATGCCCTGTCTGCGCGCGCCAACATCCGCATTGATCTGGTTTACAACCTGCTTCCGCTCAGGGCCCGTTGCGTTTTCGACCTGATGGCCCTTGCCCTTACAGCCGGTTACTTCGCCATTCTCTGCTGGTTTGCCTATGATCTGGTTGCGGACGCATTCCGATACGGTTCCCGCTCTATCACGCCGCTGCAAACCCCGCTCGCCCTGCCGCAAACGCTCTGGTTTCTCGCGCTGCTTCTCGCCACCCTGACCGCGGCATATCTGACCGTCCGGGTGGTGGTTCTGATTCTGCGCAGACGCTGGGGAGAGGTCGCGCCACTGGCCGGGATTCCGCTGATTTCCGAGGAAGTCGCCGGGGAACTCGGGGATACCGGCATAGACGGAAAGCCCTGATCAGACCATGCTGGCGGTGGCGCTTTTCATCCTCGTCCTGCTGATCGTGCTCAGCATCCCGGTCGCCATAAGCCTGGGCTGGCTGGGCCTGTTGCTCGGGGCCATCTATTCGCGGATGCCGGTTCATCGCGCCATGGGCGATATGGCCTGGGGGGCCTCGACCGAGTTTCTGCTGGTTGCGATTCCGATGTTCGTCATGCTGGGCGAAATCCTGCTGCGCTCCGGCGTTGCCGCGCGCATGTATGACGCGCTGGCGAAATGGCTTTCGGCACTTCCCGGGGGGCTGATGCACGCTAATGTGGCCTCCTGCGCCCTGTTCGCGGCAACATCCGGGTCAAGCGTGGCAACCGCCGCCACCATCGGCACCGTCGCGCAGCCGGAAATGGAAAAGCACGGGTATCATGTGCCGCTGTTCCTGGGCACGATTGCCGCCGGGGGCACTCTTGGCATCCTGATCCCGCCCTCGATCAACCTTATCGTCTATGGCCTGCTGACCAATACGTCGGTTTCCGAACTGTATCTGGCGGGGTTCATCCCCGGCTTTCTGCTGGCGGCACTGTTCATGGGCACGGTGACGGTGGCCTGCGTGATCCGCCCCGAATGGGGCGGCGCGAAGATTTCCTACAGTTGGGCCGAGAGGCTGGCGAGCCTTGTTCACCTGCTGCCGCCGATCCTGATCTTTCTGGTTGTCGTCGGGTCGATCTATGCCGGGTGGGCCACCCCGACCGAGGCCGCATCCTTAGGCGTTGTCGCCGCCCTTGTGCTGGCCGCCGCCCACCGGGGCCTGTCGCTCGGGATGCTGGCGGCGGTGTTTCGCGGCACCATGCGCACGACCGGGGTGATCATGCTGATCATCATCGCCGCCGTGTTCCTGAATTTCGTGCTGGCGGCGGTGGGCCTGACAACCATGCTGACCGACGGGATCATCAGCCTGGGGCTGGGGCCGCTTGGCACCATGCTGCTGATCGTCGCCTTCTACCTGCTGCTTGGCTGTTTTATGGAGACCTTTTCGATGCTGATCACGACGGCCACGATCATCACCCCGATTGTCGTCGGGCTTGGTTATGATCCGGTCTGGTTCGGCGTGTTGCTGATGGTTCTGCTTGAAACGGCGCTGATCACCCCGCCGATCGGGATCAACCTGTTCGTTGTCCAGTCGATCCGCACAGGCGGCGCGCTGAAGGACGTGATGGTCGGCGCGGCTCCGTTTGTGATGACCATGCTGGCGATGATCGGTTTGCTGATTGCGTTCCCGGGCCTTGCCCTGTGGATGCCGGGGCTGTTTTACTGATCTGCCGGACCCGCACGAAGCGCCCCCCGGCTCAACCCGCCCCCAGATAGGCCCGAAGCGCGGCCATCGTCCCCTTTTCCCAGATCAGCCGCAACCAGCGACCGAAAGGGTCCGCGAACCGGGCATCCTCTGAAAGCCCCCCGTAAAACCCGCGCTGCTCCAACCAGGCAGACGGGCAGAACCGCGCCGCCACCGCCGCCTCGCGCAACGCATCCCAGTGCGGATCGTTCCGGGCGATCTTGCTGCCGTCTTCGCGCCCGCCCGCACACATCCGCGCCCAAAGCGCCTCTGCCAGGCTCAGCCCCCCGACAGGACGCCCCGACGCCAGCCCGTCCCGCAGGATCGGCAGCACAAACCCGGTATGACGGGACGACCCGTCAAAGGCGACCCGGCGCGTGGTATCGCGGATTGCGGGGTTGGCAAACCGGGCCTCAACCAGCGCGGCATAGTCGGGCGGCGTCATCCCCGGCACAGGCGCGACCTGGGGGATGATTTCCTCTCGCTGAACCTTTCTGAAAAACCCGGAAAGCTCGGGATGCGCCATGCAGTCGGCGATGGTCTCCAGCGATAAAAGTTCCCCGGCATTCGCCAGAACCTGATGACCGGCGTTCAGGATGCGAATCTTCATCGTCTCATAGTCGTGGACCCGATCCGTAAAGGTGACACCGACGCGCTCCCACTCCGGGCGACCGGCACAAAACGCATCCTCGATCACCCACTGGCGGAAATTCTCATGGGTCACGGGCGCGGCATCATCAACCCCCAATGCGCGGGCCTGCGCGATCTCTGCCGGGCCGGTCGCGGGCACGATGCAATCAACAACCGAGTTCGGAAAGGCGCAGTTGGTGCTGATCCAGGCCGCAAGGCCGCTATCGCGCAGGCCCGCCAGCGAAACCACCGTATTGCGCGCAATGTCCCCGTTGCCGCGCAGGTTGTCGCAGCTTTGCACAGTGAACGGCCCCGCGCCACAGCCCCGACGCAGCGCAAGGGCGGCGACGATGGCCCCGAATGCCGTGCGCGGGCGGGTCGGATTGGCAGCGTCAAAGACAATATCGGGGTGGGTGGCGTCAAACGCGCCAGTGCCGGGATGGGTAAAATACCCGCCTTCGGTCACGGTCAGCGACACGATGCGGATGGCTGGGTCAGCCATGCGAGCAATCAGCGCGGCGTTGTCCTGCTCGACCGGCAGAAAGCCGGTCATCGACCCGCAGACCTCGGCCGACACACCGTCGGGGCAAAGCTCGATCAGGGTGGTCAGGCAATCCTGCGCCAGCAGCTTTTCGCGCATCAGCGCATCGGGTGCCCGCACGCCTGCGCCGATGATCGCCCAGTCGCGGGCCCGACCCTGCTGCATCAGACGATGCAGATACCACGCCTGATGAGCGCGGTGGAAATTGCCGACTCCGATATGCACGATGCCGGGAGACAGGTCAGAGGCGCGATAGGCCGGAACCACCACCGTGCCCGGCGCACCCGAAAGGGCGGCCCGGCTTAACCGTATATGTCTTTCGACCCTCAGCTCATTCATTGCCTGCCATCCGGGTTGCAGGTTTGCGCCGCGATGTCCCGGTGGACCGGGCCGGGCCGCCCCCCTGATCCACACCTGCCTGTTCGCTGTCCCGCATCACACGATCCGCAAACCGGACGCATCAAAGCGGTGAATCCGGCCCGCGCGCGGCAACAGCCGAACGGTGTCGCCATGGGCCAGAGTGACCTCGCCCGTGGTGCGCACCGTCAGCGTCCCGCCAAACCCGGTGCCATGCACATGCAGGAAGGTATCCGACCCCAGATGTTCAGCAACGCCCACGGTGCCCTGCCAGCATCCGTCCTCTGACACATCAATATGCTCCGGGCGAATACCGATGGTATGGGCGTCATGCCGTGCCGCCTCATTGCCCCCGATCAGGTTCATCTTCGGGCTGCCGATGAAACCGGCGACAAACAGGTTGCGCGGCGTGCGGTAAAGCTCCAGCGGGCTGCCCACCTGCTCGATATGCCCGGCGCGCAGCACGACGATCTTGTCGGCCATGGTCATTGCCTCCACCTGATCATGGGTCACATAGATCATCGTTGCCCTCAGCCGTTCGTGCAGTTCGCTGATCTCCAGCCGCATCCCCACGCGCAGCGCCGCATCAAGGTTCGACAGCGGCTCGTCAAACAGAAACGCCGACGGTTCGCGCACAATCGCCCGACCAATGGCGACGCGCTGCCGCTGGCCACCCGAAAGCTGCCCGGGCCGCCGGTCAAGATAGTCGGTCAGGTTCAGCGCCTTTGCCGCGGCCTCAATACGGCGGTTCTGTTCGTCCTGCGGGATACGCGCCATGCGCATCGGGAACGCGATGTTTTTGCGCACACTCATATGCGGATACAGCGCGTAAGACTGAAACACCATCGCCAGCCCCCGTTTGGCCGGGGGCACGTCGGATGCGTCCTGCCCGTCGATCAGGACCGCGCCGGACGTGATGTCATCCAGCCCCGCGATCAGACGCAGAAGCGTGGACTTGCCGCACCCCGACGGCCCGACAAAGACACAGAACTCTCCATCCTCAATCGTCAGGTCAAGGGGCGGGATGACCTCGGTGTGGCCAAAGCTCTTGCTGACCCGCTCAAGGGTGATCTGTCCCATGGTTTTGCTCCTTTACTTGACCGCGCCGAAGGTGAGGCCGCGCACGAGCTGCTTCTGACTGAACCAGCCGAGAATGAGGATCGGGGCGATGGCCATGGTCGAGGCCGCCGACAATTTCGCGTAAAACAGACCCTCAGGGCTTGAATAGCTGGCGATGAATGCCGTCAGCGGCGCGGCATCGGCGGCTGTCAAGTTCAGGGTCCAGAAGGCCTCGTTCCAGGCAAGGATAAAGTTCAGAAGAATTGTCGAGGCAATCCCCGGCACGGCCATGGGCGTCAGCACATACAGGATTTCCTCACGCAGCCCGGCCCCATCCATACGCGCGGCCTCCAGTATTTCACCGGGGATTTCACGGAAATAGGTGTAAAGCATCCAGACGATGATCGGCAGGTTGATCAGCATCAGCACGACGACCAGACCGGCGCGGCTGTCCAGAAGGCCAAGCCGGATGAACAGCAGATAGATCGGGTAGAGCACACCGACGGCAGGAAGCATCTTCGTTGACAGCATCCACAGCAGGATGTCCCTGGTGCGCCTTGAGGGCACAAAGGCCATCGACCACGCCGCCGGGACAGCAACAATAATGCCCAGAAGGGTCGAACCACCGGCGATGATCACCGAATTGAGCAGGAATTTCATATAGTCCGAACGCTCCTGCACCACCGCGTAGTTTTCCAGCGTCCAGTCGAAATTCAGAAACAGTGGCGGGCTGGCGATGGCCTCGGCCTCGGTCTTGAAGCTGGTCAGGATTGTCCACAGGATCGGGAAAAAGATCAACAGGCCGATGGCCCACGCCAGTGCGGTGTTGAGGGCCTTTCGCCGGGGGGTGACTGCGCGCGCCATGGTTATGGTCCTCAGCGGTCCAGGTTTTTGCCGACAATGCGCATCAGAAAGATGGCGACGATGTTTGCAAGGATGATAGCATAGACCCCGCCCGCACTGCCCAGGCCCACGTTCTGGCTTTCAAGCACACGCTGATAGATCAGATAGGTCAGGGTTCTTGTGCCGAACGCGCCGCCGGTGGTGACGAAAATCTCGGCAAAGATCGACAACAGAAAGATCGTCTGGATCAGAACGACGATGGTGATTGCCCGGCTCAGATGCGGCAGCACGATAAAGCCAAAGCGCGCCAGCGGCGATGCCCCGTCCATTTCTGCCGCCTCTAGTTGTTCACGGTCGAGCGACTGCACCGCGGTCAGCAGGATCAGGGTGGCAAACGGCAACCATTGCCAGGACACGATCACCACGATCGAGGCAAGCGGCACATCGCTCAGCCAGGCCACGGGTTCCGCCCCGAAAAAGCGCCACAGATGCGCGAACAGCCCGTTGACCGGATCCATGAACATGTTCTTCCACACCAGCGCGGAAACGGTCGGCATGACAAAGAACGGCGCGATGACAAGGATGCGCACGGCCCCCTGCCCCCATATCGGCTGATCCAGCAGCAGCGCCAGCACCACGCCAAGCGCCACGGTAATCACCAGAACGCCACCAACGATGATCAGCGTTGTCTGAACGCTCGGCCAGAACGCGCCGGAAGTGACAAAGCGGACGTAATTGTCAAAACCTGCCCAGCCCAGATCACCACCGCGCAGCGGCAGATAGCGGCGAAAGGAAAACCACAGCGTCATGGTCAGCGGCACCAGCATCCAGCCCAGAAGCAGGATAACGGCAGGGGCCATCATCAGGCGCGCGGTGGATCGGAAATGCCGGGTTGCCATGGCGCAAGACTTTCTTGTTCAGGCGCGCGGGCCTGCACGGGCGGGGCTGCTGTTCTGCCGAACGGGTATCATGTCATGCGGGCAGCAACCACATTTGCCGCTGCCCGCCGGGACGGGCGGCCTCAGTAACCGGCGGCCTCCATTTCCTCGGACGTGATCGCCTGAGCTTTGGCGAGCGCTTCCTCGGCAGATTGCTGACCGGCCAGAGCGGCAGAGAACTCCTGCCCGACCTGGGTCGCGATACCCGCAAATTCCGGGATCGCCGCGAACTGAACACCAACATAGGGCACCGGATCGACCGTCGGGTTCAGCGGATCAGCCGACAGGATTGATTGCAGCGTCATCGCGGCGAAGGGCACGGCCTGATATTCCGGCGTCTCATAGAGCGAGCTGCGCGCGCCCGGCGGCACATTGGCCCAGCCTTCATTTTCGGCGACCAGCTCGATATAGGCTCCGGAGGTCGCCCATTCGATGAACTGTTTGGCCTCGGCCTCCTGATCCGTGCCAGCCGGAATCGCCAGCGCCCAGGCCCACAGCCAGTTGGAGTTGCGCCCCAGCCCGGTGTTCGGTGCCAGCGCAAAGCCAACGCTGTCGGCCACGGTCGAATCGTCGGGGTTGGTCACGAAGGACGCGGCGACGGTGGCGTCAATCCACATGCCGCATTTGCCCTGCTGAAACAGCGACAGGTTCTCGTTAAAGCCATTCGACGATGCGCCCCGGGGACCGGCCTCATTCATCAGGTCGATATAGAAATTGAGCGTGTTCGCCCAGGCCTCGCCGTCGAATTGCGGGGTCCAGTCCTCGTCGAACCAGCGCGCCCCGAAAGCATTCGACATGGCGGTCAGAAAGGCCATGTTTTCGCCCCAACCGGCCTTACCGCGCAGGCAGATGCCATAGATTTCGTTGTCGCGGTCGGTCATCGCGATGGCGGCTTCGCGGACGAACGCCCAGGTCGGGGATTCGGGCATCTCAAGGCCCGCTGCCGCCATCAGGTCCGTGCGATACATGATCATAGAGCTTTCGCCATAGAACGGGGCCGCGTAAAGCGTTCCGTCATGGCTGAGGCCCCCGGCCATCGCAGGCAGGATGTCATCAACATCATATTCGGCGGACAGATCATCAAGCGGCACCAGCCAGTCATTGGCCCCCCAGATCGGGGTTTCATACATGCCGATGGTCATAATATCGAACTGGCCGCCACTGGTGGTGATGTCGGTCGTCACGCGCTGACGCAACACGTTTTCCTCAAGCGTGACCCATTCGACACCGATACCGGTCTCGGCGGTGAACCGATCCGTATAGCCCTGCATCCGGATCATGTCGCCGTTGTTGACGGTGGCGATGGTGATGGTGTTTTCCTGTGCGAAAACCGCCGTGGCGCACAACGTGAGGGCCGTCGTCGCCCCCAAAACGCGCTGCATAGACATCCCGGTTCCTCCCTGGTTTGGATGTGATGGGGGTGTGTCTACGCAAAAACTGGTATGGCGTCAATATATTTCTTTACGCGCGTAAGTTTTCAGGCCGATTTTCGCATCACCAGCGCGCCATCAAACAGTGTGGCCTGTTTTGCCTTCGGGCGCTCACCTGAATCAATGACCGACAGCAGCAGGGTCAGGCTGTTCCCGGCAATCGAATCGTAATCCTGCGATACCGTGGTCAGGGACGGGGAGGTGAACCGCGCATAGGGGTGGTCATCATGGCCTGCGACGCGCAGCGCGTGCCCGTGACCGACCCCGACGCGATAGCCGTGCTCATAAGCAGCGGCAAGCACGCCGATGGCCAGACGATCATTGCTGCACAGGATCGTGTTCGTGGGCAGAGAGCGCTCTGCCATCATCCGCCCCGCTTCGGCATAGGCGATCTCTTCAAAGTTCCACCCCGTCCCCCCGGCGGCCAGAATCATCGGGGCCTGCCCCGATGCGCGCATCGCCGCCTCATAGGCCGCGCGCCGCTTGTTGGCGTTGGGGTTGGGGGCCGTGCGCATCTCGAAAAACGCGGGCGGCTCTCCGGTGCGGCTCAGATATTCGACGATCAGGCCGATGCTCTGGTCGTTGTTAGAGCCAAAGAACGCATCCCCCGATGCCTCGATGTCACAGTCGAACAGCACGGTCGGCACATCACGGCAGAACGCCTTGAGGTCGTCATGCCTTGAGCGCCGCCCGAGCGGGGCAAGCAGAACACCCGCCGGGCGGATGGCGCGCAGGCTTTCGAGGTTGCGGGTTTCACGGTCGGGATCGCCATGCGCGCTCAGCAGGATCGGGTTGAAGCCGGATTGCGCACAGAGCGCTTCGAGGCTGCGGGCTACCTCGGCAAAGAACGGATCGGCAAGATAGGGAACGACGATGCCGATATTGCGGGTAAGCTGCCGGTTCTGGTTGATCGCATAGACATTGGGGGTATAGTCGTATTGCTTGAGCGCGGCCTCTACCCGTTCCCGCGTCGATTGGCGAACAGAGTTGGGATCGTTGAAGTATTTGGAGAGTGTCGGACGGGAAATCCCGCTCAGCGTGGCGAACTCTTCCATTGTTTTGACCCGCTCGAGTCCCATTGGCATATCTTTTGCACCCTGCTGCCCTGGTTCGGGCCCTGAAGGCCCGCAAAATTTACACATGGAAAATGTTATGGCGTGAGCAGGCAGGTGGTGTCAAGTTTTGCCCGCATGGGGGGCTGGCTTTCCCGGACAAGGACGAGGACAGAGCCTTACCGGACCATCCGCCGCATCATTCAGCCACAATCGCAAATGAAATGCAGGCTTCTGTTGCCAGGTGCCTGCGGACCCCGCCCTGGGCTGCTACACCCGAGGGACTTTGATTCCCTTACCGGCGACCGCTTAGGCGGCGACGGCGAGAGGAGCGCGGTTTGTATTGGCCGCTATTGAGTTTGAACCGATAACGGCGGTATCCCACCGGGACAAGGCAAACCCCTTTACACGTTCGTCGATCCTGTTTCGGCCCCGCCAAAAACGCACCCTGTCGCCGTTCGGGTGCGCTTGTGGTGGAGCCGCCGGGTACCGCCCCCGGGTCCGATCCGCTTATTGCGGGCACGTTTATGTCCATAGTTCCGAAGAACAGGACGAATATAGGCCGGATGCGCCGAAACCGCAAGGGGCCGCCGGGCAAGGGACGCGACGGAAGCCGGATCAGGGCGCGCGCCCCCTTCCCTTCGCCCGCAAATCCCGTATGCTGACCCCCGTGACGCGAAAGGTGCGAAAGGCGCAAACAAGGGGTGTTGACGGCATGTCCGGTACGATTGACTATGGCAACCTTATGCACACCGCCATGCGGCGGCTGATCCGGGATGTGCTCGGCGATGTGGCGGCGCACGGCCTGCCCGGCACGCATCACTTCTTCATCACTTTTGACACCGAATATCCCGGCGTCCTGATCGCGGACTGGCTGAAAAAACGCTATCCGGGCGAGATGACGATCGTCATGCAGCACTGGTTCGAGAATCTGGAGGTGGGCGAGGACGGCTTTTCGGTCACGCTGAATTTCGGTGATCAGCCGGAGGTGCTCTATATCCCTTACCACGCCATTGTGACATTCGTCGACCCGTCGGTCGAGTTCGGGCTGCGGTTCGAGACCCAGGAAAGCAGAGACGAAAAGGGCGCGGGCGACGGGGCACCGGTGATCGGGCAGGCACAGGCGGAAGAGGCGCGCGGCAAGGCAGAGGTTGTCAACCTCGACAGTTTCCGCAAATGATCCCGGCGGGTGGCTCTCCTGCCGCCCGGCCACAGACACCGGAGGACGGCCCGATGACGACAACCCGAACCGAGACCGACAGTTTCGGCCCGCTGGAAGTGCCCGCCGACCGGTATTGGGGCGCACAGACCCAGCGCAGCATGATCAACTTTCCCATCGGATGGGAAAAACAGCCGGTCGCCATCATCCGTGCCCTCGGCATCATCAAACAGGCCTGCGCCGAGGCCAACCTGGAACAGGGCGGGCTGGATGAAACCCGCGCCGGGGCGATCATCCGGGCGGCGGCAGAGGTCGCGGCGGGCAGGCTTGATGACCATTTCCCGCTGGTCGTCTGGCAGACCGGTTCCGGCACCCAGTCCAACATGAACGCCAATGAGGTCATCGCCAACCGCGCCATTGAAATGCTTGGCGGGGTGATCGGCTCCAAAGACCCGGTGCATCCCAACGATCACTGCAACATGTCGCAGTCCTCAAACGACACCTTTCCCACCGCCATGCACATCGCGGCGGCGATGACGGCGCGGGACGTTTTGCTGCCGGGGCTTGAAAAGCTGCACGCCGCGCTGGTGGCGAAGGTCGGGGAATTTGACGGCATCATCAAGATCGGCCGCACCCACACGATGGACGCAACCCCGCTGACCCTTGCGCAGGAGTTTTCCGGCTATGCGCATCAGGTGGCAACCGGGGTCGCACGGGTCAACGCCGCCCTGCCCCGGATTTGCGAGCTGGCCCAGGGCGGCACTGCCGTCGGCACCGGGATCAACACGCAAGCCGGATGGGCAGAGAAGGTCGCCGCAAACATGGCCCGCCTGACCGGTCTGCCCTTCGTCACCGCCCCCAACAAGTTCGAGGCACTGGCCGCCCATGATGCGATGGTCGAGATGTCCGGCGCGTTGAAGGTGGTTGCCGCCAGCCTGTTCAAGATCGCCAATGACATCCGCCTTTTGGGGTCCGGCCCCCGGTGCGGGTTAGGAGAGCTGATCCTGCCGGAGAATGAACCGGGGTCATCGATCATGCCGGGCAAGGTGAACCCGACCCAGTGCGAGGCGCTGACCCAGGTGTGCGCCCATGTCTTCGGCAATGACGCGGCGGTGGGTTTTGCCGGGTCGCAGGGCCATTTCGAGCTGAATGTCTACAAGCCGATGATCGCCTATAACGTGCTGCAATCCATGCAGCTTTTGGGGGATGCGGCGGCGAGTTTTGCCGATAACTGCGTCGGGGGCATTCGCGCCGATACCGGGCGGATTGCCCGGATAATGAGCGAAAGCCTGATGCTGGTGACGGCGCTGTCGCCGGTGATCGGCTATGACAAT
This sequence comes from alpha proteobacterium 3107, assembly GCA_001483205.1. Lineage (GTDB taxonomy): Bacteria > Pseudomonadota > Alphaproteobacteria > Rhodobacterales > Rhodobacteraceae > 3107. The sequence continues at coordinate 2,120 of JPPB01000072.1, read as the reverse complement.
GCCACTGCCGTTGCCAAGGCGGCGCATAAGAACGGCACCACGCTGTTGGAAGAGGCGGTCCGGCTGGGATTCGTTGATCAGCAAACATTCGCGCGGGTGGTCCGGCCCGAAAGGATGATCGGCCCGGCAGACCCGGCGGCCCCGGCAGAAAAGGACAGATGAATGAGCGCGCGCGCCGTCAAACGCTCTGTCACGCTGCGGGGCCACCGGACGAGCGTTTCGCTGGAGGATGCGTTCTGGTATTCATTGCGCGACATCGCCGGGGCGCAGAGGGTTTCAATCAGCGCGCTGGCGGCGGACATAGATGCAAAGCGCGGGCCGGACACCCGGCTTGCCTCGGCCATTCGCGTTTTTGTGCTGGAATATTATAAAGCACAGGTGGCGGGAAGGGGCGCTTGGAGTGGGTATTTTCCATATGCCTGACGCTATAATAATGATAATCATTATCGGAGCCGTGCTGGTCATCGTTCCTTCACTGGTCGCGTGTTTGATCTACCTTAAAAGCAAGAAAAACAGGGCGCTGAAAATGATCATCGGAATCGCTTTGACGATCTTCCTATTGCTGTTTGCCGGTTACATCGTTATTATTATGGATGTACGTAAAAGATCTATAATAAGTACATACAACACTTTTTTTTCGGGAATCGTGATTCGGGCTATCCAACTAGAGCGAGTGGGATCAATGGGCGTAGCAAAGAATAATCAGTTCAATACACGTTCGGTATACCCGCCCGATATGGAGGCAGCCCGGGAATATGTCAGAGATCTTTATCAAAGCGGGCGTGAGTTCGGATGCGACGCAGAGATCAGGATGCCGCCGGTCGACCCCAGAGAGTTCGATCCTACTGTCGCTACTCTTCTGGATTACCGTCCCTTCAGATATGTTGTGGTATTTCACGGCGCGCCGCCTGACATCTCAATGTTTCTGGACCCGAACACCAATGCTCAGCTTTTGGAACAACTCCCTTATTACGAGGATCCTTCTGAAATCGAGAATTGGGCCTACATGAAGTCGGATTTTGATCAGATCAGCCGACGGTTTTCAGACCGGCTCAGGTGGCGGGCGGTAGAGTGCCGGGACTTCAGCTATATCGAATTCTGGGAACGCAGCTTTTGGGGAAGCTGGGAGCAATCTTCATTCAGGCGCGCCACGCCATTGCACACAGGTATCTACGGTCAAACCACCCGGCCCAGCGTCTCGGCCAGCGCCGCGCCCACTCCCGGGTCAGCGTCCTCTAACGGCGGGCGCAGGGTCAGCCACCGCCTATCCCCCGTCTGATGCGCCTTCAGGCTCTTCAGCGCCGGGATCAGACCGCCCCCCTCAAGCGCCGCACGGTGGCGATTAACCGGCCCTGACAGCACCTCGGCCACTTCATACCGCCCGTCCGCCGCCGCATCATACACCGCCCGGATCGCCGCCACATTCGAGTTGCACCCGGCAGAGATACAACCGCCGCCCCCCAGCCGCATCGCCTGCACCATAACGCTCTCTGAGCCGGGAAACACCGAAACCCCCGGCGCGGCCCGGATCACCGCCTGCGTGTTCTGCCAATCCCCGGAACTGTCCTTATAGGCCGCCACGACCCCCGGAAAGGCCGCACTCAGCCGCCCGGCCAATTCCGGGCTGATCCCGATCCGGGTCATCTGCGGGATATGATAGAGGCAGAGGCGCAGGGCGTCCGAACCAACACCCTCAATCAGTTGGCCGAAATACCGATACAGCCCGTCATCCGTCGCATTGACGTGGAAAAACGGCGGCAGGACCATCACCGCCCGGCACCCGATGGCCACCGCATGACGGGTCAGGGTCAGGGTTTCACTGAGCGAACACAACCCCGTCCCCGGCATCAACTGATCAGGGCGGGCCGCGCCGGACACCACCAGCGCCTCCAGCGCCGCCATCCGTTCCGCCACCGAGTGGCTGGCCGCCTCGCCGGTGGTGCCGAAAGGCGACAGGTAATGCGCGCCGTTCGCCAGACACTCAGCGGCGTGTTGGTGATAGAGCTGTTGCGCGATTGACAGATCACGCTCAAAGGGGGTCAGCAGCGGGGTGATCACGCCGCAAAGCCGGTCCTGTCGGGTCATGTGGTTTTCCCTGTGCTGCTGCCGAGGTGTGGCGG